>CAYXVO010000228.1:0-717 GCA_964467875.1 uncultured Pseudomonadales bacterium
TTCACCCGCCCGGTGCATGTGCTCGTACATAACACCAGCCGGGGCGTGGCTGTCCGGGACCTTTTTCTTAGCGCGGGAAGAGTCTGCTTCCGTGTGGGCATACCCCGGTTGTGCAGCAAAGAACAATGAAGAGAGCAATACGAGTGTCGCTCGTTGTCGAATCATCACCTGGTCCTTGTGGTGTGCGGTTGGTCATTGGGACGTGCGGGTGGTGCTTGTGCGGTACGGATGGTCCTGGTGGTGTGCCGATGGCCATGGCCGAACAGATTAAGTATCGAGTTGGAGCCCAAAGATGACAATGTGAAAGCTTTTCCCGTCACCCCGCCTGGTCTAGCCTACACGCCTCGCCAGATCTCCGCTGACCATCTCAAACGCAGCAAGGTGGCGAGGGTTCGTGATCCGCTCGCCCTTTGTGTAGATTATGGAAGTCGGACGACCCACGGCGGTTCCGATCAAGGCAAGTCTTTGCAGGCAGACGCGCAGGCCCTCACCCAACGCCGCTGGAAAAAACAGGGAAGGTCTTGCGAAATCACGCAACGAGGGATTGTCCAGCCGTGGTCGAGCACGCCAATGTAGATTCCAGCAAGCCCCGTCCCGAGACGCGCCATGCCGAAGCACCCCGCGTGCTGTTCATGTCCACCTTCCTGTGGTCGATCGCCTTTGCCGCCTGGATTCTGTTCTCGATCATCGGTGTCCGAATTCAGGAGGAACTCGGGC
>CAYXVO010000228.1:727-5199 GCA_964467875.1 uncultured Pseudomonadales bacterium
CAGTTCGGCCTGCTGATTTCCATGCCGGTACTGACCGGTTCGGTCACCCGCTTGCTGCTGGGGGTGGCCAGTGAACGGTTCGGCGGGCGCCGGATCAGCATTCTAGCCATGCTGATCAGCGCCATTTCCACCTGGCTGCTGACCACGGCGCAGAGTTATACCGGGATTCTCATTGCCGGACTGGGGATCGGCATGGCGGGCGCGGTATTCTCGACCGGCATTGCCTTTATTTCCCGCTGGTATCCCCAGAGTCAGCACGGCACGGTGTTTGGCCTGTTCGGCGTCGGCCAGATCGGGGCGGCGATCACCAACTTCGGCGCACCTCTGATCATGGCCGCCATGGGCTGGCAGGGCACGGCCCGGGTCTACGCGATTGTGCTGCTGCTGGCCACGCTTCTCTTTTGGCTGTTCACCAAGGAAGATCCGGTCACGGTGGCGCGCCGTTTGAGTGGGGCCAAAGGTTCGAGTATCGCCGATCAGCTCAGGCCCTTACGACACATCCGGGTCTGGCGCTTTGCCCTGTACTATTTCTTCTGCTTTGGCGCCTTTGTGGCGCTGGCATCCTGGCTGCCTCGTTATTACACCGGCAAGTACGGGCTCGATATTGGCCAGGCCGGCATGCTGACCGCCCTGTTCTCCCTCTCGGCGGCCGTGTTCCGGGCCTTTGGCGGCTGGCTGTCGGATCGCTGGGGGCCGCGCAACGTCATGTATCTGTCCTTCTCCGCCTCACTGCTCTGCCTCTTGCTGCTATCGTATCCCTCCACCCGTTTTGTCGTGGACGGCATGCGCGGGCCCATCGAGTTCACGATCCTGATCCCGGTGGGGCTCTTTACCACCATCACCTTTGTGCTCGGGTTCTTCATGTCTTTGGGTATGGCCGCCGTTTACAAGCATATTCCCTACTCCTTTCCGGAGAACGTGGGCTCGGTCGGCGGCATGATCGGCATGATCGGTGGGCTGGGCGGCTTCTTTCTGCCGATTCTGTTCGGCGTGCTGAACGACTGGACCGGCATCTGGACCACCGCCTTCATGGCCCTGTTCGCACTGGTTGCGGTCAATCTGTTGTGGATGCATGTGGCGGTACTGCGGATGGAGTATCGGTTGAACCCGAATCTGGCGGAACACCAGTATTTGCCGGAAGCAATCAACGAACGCAAACGCCAGCGCCCCGAAACTTCGTAAGCGCTGGCGTCTATGGCGATGGGATCAGATTATTGGGCGAGCCAGGCTGAGCCGGTTCAGTGGTTGGCCTGATTCAGAACAAGAAAATGGCCAAGGCAATGAGAATGCTGACGATGGTCACAATGGCCCAGACCATGGGCCAGGCCCGGCCTTCATCCTTCTGGACGGAGACGGTTTTCATGGGGTCGGAGCCATCCTGGTCCGGGGTGTAGGTCTTGTCGACCCCCTGCTTCAGTGCCGGGTTCAGTGGCGCGCGACTGGGCTCTCTCGGAGGTTTGGTTGACGATGTATTGATCATGATCCGTTCCTCGGCTTCATCCGTTGAAAAATCATCCTTATGCTACAGCAGCGCTTCTTCGTTCAATTCGTCTTTCTGTTTTTCTTTCTGTTCTTCTTTCAGTCCCGCGTCCTGTCTCGCCAGACTCCAGCGCACCATAAACACCAGGCAGGCCGCACCGGGATCGTCACTGTCCCGCAGGATCCGGGTGAGCTGGGCCCAGTTGTCTTCATTGGCGAACCGGCTGAATTCCGCGACGGCGATCCGCCCATAACCCGACACCGAGACACCAGCCTCTTCCGCTGCCTGGCTCGCGGCCTGTGCAAGTTTTGGATCCACCGCCTGCAGGCAGCGCTCGATTCCCGCAGCCGACCGCTTGGCCGCGCCTAGCACTTCACCCAGCGTTGGCATGGGTCATCTCCACCGCCGAGGGATCGATCAGAATTCCTTCCACCTCCGCCGACTGGGCCAGTTCCGCGACATAACGCGTGGCAGCCAGCGTCCAGGCCCGCGCTTCCAGCATGTCGGCGATCTTGTCTCTGACCACATCAAACGGCAGCGTTTGCCCCGGCACCTTGCGTTGCAAACGGATCAAGTGCCAGCCGAACCGGGAGCGGACCGGCTCATGCCCAGTGCTGCCTTCCGCAATCGACTCCAATGCCTGCTGCACGGAGTCCACCAGCTCTCCCCGCCGGATCTGGCCCAATGAGCCGCCTTGCTGCGCAGTCGGGCACTTTGAAAACTCCCGCGCGACCTCGGCAAACACCTCAGGATCATTACCGACCTCCGCCAGCATGACGCGGGCTTCCGCCTCGGCGGCGCGCCAGGACGCCTCGTCCGCACCGCCTGGCTCGATCAGGATATGGGAGGCCTCGAACAGATCGGGGGTCTGGAAGCGGTGAAGGTGGCCTTCATAGTAGCGCTGGCATTCATCCAGGGTAACGGGTGTCAGGCTCAGCCGCTGTTCCAGCAGGATACGCACCTGCGCATCCTCGTCGGTTTCCGTGCGGCCCGCCTCGTCTTCATCCGGTTCAGCGCAGAGCCCCAAGCGCTCCGCTTCCTGCAGCAACAGCTCGCGAAGAGCCAGCGCCCTGGCCGCTGCCTGCCAGGCGGCTTCGCCGTCAGCCGCAGGATGATGCTGGATTTCCTGGGCAATATCCTCCGGATCAATTGCCACGCCATTGACCTGTACCAGGCCAAAGCTGGGCGGCGCTGGTCTTATCCGGGGATCCGACGAGGCAGAGCCACAACCCCCGCTTTGGCAGGCACTCGGCATCACAGGCTCGGGGCGGGCCGGAATTTCCACGTATTCAATGACCGGCGACTCACTCATGGCAGTGGTCTCTTTCATGGGCACGGGCTCTTTCATGGGCACTGGCTCGTTCATGGTCGTGTGCTTATTCATGACTGGGTGCTCGTTCATGACTGGGTACTCGTTCACGACCACGTGCTCGTTCATTGCTGCGCGCTCTTTCATTACTG
The DNA here is from genome assembly GCA_964467875.1 of uncultured Pseudomonadales bacterium. Lineage (GTDB taxonomy): Bacteria > Pseudomonadota > Gammaproteobacteria > Pseudomonadales > Oleiphilaceae > JAEZAA01. The sequence goes on from CAYXVO010000228.1 coordinate 3,669, forward strand.
CGCGCTTTCGCTGCGGGCCCGAATGGCCGCATCACCACCCGCAACAGGAGCCGGACCGGCGGGGCCACTAACCGGCGTGGTCGTTCCGCCGGTTTTCGAGCGGGAACGGACAATCTGGTAGCCCGGTCGCAACAGATACCAGATCGGTGCACTCCAGATATGCACCAGGCGAGTGAAGGGCGTAATCAGAAACAGGGTCAGTCCCAGCACAATATGCAGCTTGTAGACCAGGTAGGAGTCGATGATCAGGTTGGCGGCGCTGGGCTGGAAGGTCAGAATGCCCTGGGCCCAGCCCATGAACAGCACCATCTCATCGCCATCCATGTGGTCGATGGTCCAGAAGGTGCTTGCCAACCCAAGCGCCAGCTGCAGCCATAAAAGAGCCAGCACCAGAATGTCACCAATGGTCGAGCTGCGCCGAACCCGGGACTGGAACAGCCGCCGGTGCAGCAATAAGCTGCAGCCGATGAATGCCAGGGTGCCCGCGATCCCACCGACCACCAGCGCCGTCCACTGCTTGAAGCTGTGGGTGATGCCCACATAGTCAAACACGTTGATTGGCGTCAGCAGTCCCACAAAGTGGCCAAAGAACAGCATGATGACGCCCAGGTGGAACAGGTTCGATCCCCACATCATCTGTTTGCGGCACAAGAATTGGGATGACTGGGAGCGCCAGGAATACTGGCTTCGGTCGAAGCGCAGGATACTGCCGACAACCAGCACGGTTATCGCAACGTAGGGATACCAGCCGAACATCAGGTAGTTAATGAATTCGTTCATCCTGCCCTCCTTTAGCCTTTGAGGGCCGAGCTGATGGCCTCGCGGGCCTCTTTCAGCCTGGCGATTACGCCGGTGGCCCCGCCATCCTGGATCGGTGCACTGAAATCCACCGGCGCCTCCTCCCACTCCTGATCAACCGACTTCTGTTCCTTTTGCCGGGTACGCTCCCGCAATTCAGCCACGGCTTGCGGGTCGGGTCTCGCATCAGCCAGTTCCAACAGCCCCTGAAAGAGCACGCCATAGGGGCTGTTGCGTTCCGTCAGCCGCTGTCCCATCACGCTGAACACATGGGCGGGCTGACCCAGCCAATCGCGGATATCCTCCGCCGACTGGCAGGACAGAAACTCCAGGAACATGGGCAGGTAATCCGGTAGCTCCGAGCCTTCAATCAAAAAGCCCTGGGCAAGATACTGCTCCCCCAGGTCGATCATGGCCTGGCCCCGCTCCCGGCTTTCCCCATGCACATGCTCGAACAGGTGCAGCGACAGCGATCGGGTCTGGTCGAAAAGCTCGGAATACTCCGCCTGAATATCCAGAAGATCTGCCGTCTCAAACGACCGCAGCAAGGGTTCGAGCTGCTCCAGCAGGGGCTGAGCCAGCACGGCTTCCGCCTGCAGGGCCGAGCGCACCTCTGCGATATGCTCCTTGAGTTCCGCCGTCGGATAGTCGAGCAGGCCCGACAGGGCGCGCAGTGTCATTCTCATGTGGGAATGTCCATGTAGGGTTTGCGAGGCGTTCGCTTGGTGCCGCC
>CAYXVO010000229.1:0-3544 GCA_964467875.1 uncultured Pseudomonadales bacterium
CAAGCGCTCCGGCATTCAGGACGGTGTATTCCGCAAGCTGCGACTAGGTCAGTACCAGATCGAGGCCCGGCTGGATCTGCACCGTAAGACCGTCGATGAGGCTCGCAAGGAGCTCTTCCAGTTTATCCGTGACTGCAACAAATACGACCTGCGCTCGGTGATCGTGCTACACGGCAAGGGCGACCGTAATCAGAACCAGGAAGCACTGCTCAAGAGTTATGTGGCGGCCTGGTTGCCGGAGTTGTCCGAGGTGATGGCGTTTCACAGCGCGCAAAAGCATCATGGTGGCACGGGCGCCGTCTATGTCATGTTGCGCAAGGGTGAGCAGGCCAAGCAGGAGAATCGCGAGCGCCACGGCTTGCGCGGAATCTGATTCAGCAGTACCTTCCATCCGAACGCGTGAGCATTACCTAGGACAACCATTGTTTCCTTATGGGACGGTGTTGTCTTGGGACGGTGTTGTCTTGGGAAGGTGGCGCCTAATGGGACGGTGCTGCCTGCATTGGTATACTGCCTTCGTTATTCGCATAAAATTCTTAGAGGTGTTTATGAAATCTGTATGCCAAGTGGGGCTGCTTGTTATTGGTCTAGTGGCGCTGACTGGATGCGTCAAGGACGGTAAGATCGGCGAAACCAAGATCTGGGAAACATCGGCGGAGACTACGGCGCCAAAGACTGTCTGGCGTAATGAGCAAGGTTCGCAGCCCACGCCGCCGTCAACTGTGTGGAAACGGGCGGACGGAACATCGGTGATCGAGCCGGATGAGCGCGACCGGCGGGATTGATATAGGAATAGCCCTGGCTTTCAGGCGCTGTCTCCTGGTCCATTCCGTCATCGACGACCGGGTGACAACGCCTCTATAATGGCCGGCTTTAACAGGATAATGACCTGCTTTATCAGGAGGGTGCGAGTGTTCGATCAAGCCATTTTTGCTGCCCGCGCTCGGCAGATTATCGAGGCAGGGCATTTTCTATACGGGCGTGGCTGGTCGCCTGCAACCAGTAGTAATTACTCTGCGCGCATCGATTCCGATCATGTGGCTATCACCGTGTCCGGGCGTCATAAAGGGCAGCTCGGTGTCGATGATGTCATGGTGGTGGATCTCAACGGCCAGGCTGTCGGCACGCAACGTCGCTCGTCGGCGGAAACCCTGCTGCATACGGTGATCTATCAGCTGTGTGAGGGCGTGGGGGCGGTGCTTCACACCCATTCGGTCAATGCCACCGTGTTCAGTCGGCTGCTGGCGGACGAGCAACGTGTGCGGTTTCGGGACTATGAGCTGCAAAAGGCGTTTCCCGGCGTACACAGCCACGAAGGCGACTTGTGGATTCCAATTTTTGACAACACGCAGGACATCCCGACGCTGGCCCGGATCACGCAGGACTATATTCGTGAACATCCCGAGACGCCCGGATATCTGATCCGGGGTCATGGATTGTATACCTGGGGCGAAACCATGGCGGATTGTCTGCGTCATGTGGAGGCCATGGAGTTTCTGATTAACTGTGAAATGGAAATGATGAGGCTGAGCCGATGAGCACCTTGACCATTTTTCGTGAAAGCGAACCCACCACGGCCATGCGGCAAACCCAGGATGGCTCCGAGATTGCACGTATTCTCGAGAGTGTCGGGGTGCGCTTTGAGCGCTGGCCGACACGGGAGTTGTCGGCGGACGCCAGTCCTGAGCAGATTCTGGAAGTCTATGCCGACGAAGTGGCCCGCCTCAAGCAGGAGAATGGTTTTCAGACGGCTGATGTGATCAGTTTGAATCCCGATCATCCCAGCCGCGAAGAGTTGCGCAAAAAGTTTCTGGATGAGCACCGCCACAGCGAGGACGAAGTCCGCTTCTTTGTAAGAGGCCAGGGTCTGTTCTACCTCCACATTGGCGACAAAATCTACGCGGTACTTTGCCAACAGCATGATTTGATCAGTGTGCCCAATGGCACCAAGCACTGGTTCGATATGGGGCCAGCGCCTTACTTTACCGCCATTCGCCTGTTTACCAATCCGGAAGGCTGGGTGGCTCAGTTTACCGGCGATGGTCTTGCATCCCAGGCGCCTCGCTATGAACAACTGGCCGAGTCGGTGGCATGATTCGCGCGATTCTGACCGACATCGAAGGCACTACCAGCAGCATCTCGTTTGTGCATGAGGTGCTGTTTCCCTATGCCGCCACGCATCTGGCGGACTTTGTGCGAAGCCGCCGTGGTGAACTGGAGGTAGAGGCCCAGTTACGGGAGGTGGCCGCTGCAAGTGGCATTGCAATCGAGGAGACGGAAGCGCTCATTGAGCAATTGCTGGCGTGGATTCGCGAAGATCGCAAGATTACGTCGCTCAAGGCGTTGCAGGGCATGATCTGGCGGCATGGCTATGAACAGGGACATTTTAAGGGGCATGTTTATCCGGATGCGGCTGAGCACCTGCGGCACTGGCACGCACAAGGTCTGCAGCTTTATGTGTACTCCTCGGGCTCGGTGCAAGCCCAGAAACTGATCTTTGGCCATACCGAGTATGGTGATCTGACGCCGTTGTTCAGTGGCTATTTCGACACTAACATTGGTGGCAAGCGGGAGGCTGAGGCCTATCGGCGCATCCTTGCCGACATGGGCTTGTCGGGTGATCAGGTCCTGTTCCTCTCCGATATCGAAGAAGAGCTACAGGCTGCACGAGAGGCGGGTTTGCAGGTGTGCTGGCTAGTGCGTCAAGGCGAGAGGCCGGACGCGGCGCCCTATCCCGTCGCGGTGGATTTCGCGGAAATCCGTTTTGCCTGAGATGGTCGCTTTTTGCGACGGATGGCGGTCTTCCGGGCGAACAGGATTCGTCCGGATGCACGGCTTTCTTCAGGACCGACTGTTATCGTTAAGATGGACAGCTATCGTTAAGATGGACAGCTATCGTTAAGATGGACAGCTAGCCTCAAGATAGACAGCTAGCCTCAAGATGGACAGGGAATGGAGCCCAAACACCAAGATCGAGCCTTTCTTGCATCCCTGGTCGTCGTTACGATTCTGTTTGCGTTTGTTCTTCGCCCCTTTTTCGGATCTATTTTCTGGGCCGGTCTGCTGGCTCTGCTTTTCTTTCCCGTGCAGCGCCGCCTGCTGCTGCGGATGCCGCGTCGCCCCAATCTCGTTGCGCTCCTGACGCTGATTGCCAGCCTGCTTGTCGTCGTTATCCCTCTCTTTTTCCTGATCAGTGGCGTGGCTCAGGAAGGCACACGGCTGTATGAGCGGATTGAAAGTGGCCAGATCCGATTTGATGGCTTTTTTGAAAGAGTACGACAGGCATTACCGGAGCTTGAGCGTCTTCTGGCCCGGTTCGGGATGGATTTTGAGCAGGTGCGCACGCGTATTTCCGAAGGTGCCTTGACTGGCAGCCAATTTTTGGCCACTCAGGCCGTGAGCATTGGTCAGGGGACTATCCGCTTCACGCTCAGTTTTCTACTCATGGTTTACCTGCTGTTCTTCTTTTTGCGGGATGGTGAACGTCTCATTGAGCTTCTGATCCGAGCTCTGCCGCTGGGTGATCGCCGGGAGCGCCTACTGT
>CAYXVO010000229.1:3554-5172 GCA_964467875.1 uncultured Pseudomonadales bacterium
GTCGTTTCTCCGAGGTGGCTCACGCCACCATTAAGGGCAACCTGATTGTCGCGGTGGTGCAGGGCGGCTTGGGGGCGTTGATCTTTTGGGTTCTTGGGGTAGAGGGGGTAATACTCTGGGGTGTCGTCATGACGGTGTTGTCCATGTTGCCGGTCGTCGGTTCCTTCATGGTGTGGGCGCCGGTTGGGATTTATTTCCTGGTGAACGGCGATGTGTTTAGAGGCGTCGTTATGCTGGCCTTTGGAACCCTTGTCATCAGCGTGGTGGACAATATCTTGCGGCCGATCCTGGTCAGCCGCGACACGCAGATGCCGGATTACATCGTCTTGCTGTCGACGCTTGGCGGTATCTCGCTCTACGGGATCAATGGGTTTGTGATCGGTCCAGCGGTGGCGACCTTGTTTATTGCCTTTTGGCAGATCTTTATTAGCGAATTTCATCCCAGCGTGCCGCCATCGTCGCAGGGTTGACCTCGTCGGCACAGGCGGCGTGCCGACGGAAGTTAATGCGTGCTACTGATGCCTGGCCCAGGTTCCAGGCGTCGCGCCGTCGCGACAGATTTTGCGGCCTTACTCTAGCCAAGCTGGAGTGATTTTGTTAACCTCCCGCGCCAATAGAATGGAATCTATGCCCTGCGGTGCTTGCGTCAATCGTGCATGATGTGGCGGCAGACTAGGACGTTAAGATCATGGAATTGATACTTACAGTCACCAACCCCCCCGCTTCGGATCCAACCTTTGCAGTCAGCCACTGCTTTAAGCAGGCAGGCGGTGCAATCGGTCGTGGTGCGAGCTGCGTCTGGCAACTTCCTGATGCTTCACGCCGGCTGTCTAATCAGCATGTTCAGATTGGCTTTGAAGGCGATGCCTTTTTCATTGAAGACCTCAGTACCAATGGTTTGTTCGTTAACCGTGCCACGACTGCGTTAGGCAAGGGCAATCGGCATGTAATTCGCGATGCCGACGAGTTTTTGATGGGGCCGTTCCTCCTGCGGGCTCATCTCTGGACTCAGCCTGAAGAACAGACCAGCCTGCCTGCATCCATCGCCAATTTTTTCGATGAGCTAGAGAACGCTCCGACGGGCGCCGGGCATCGTGAATTAGCCGACCAACTGGCAATTACCGCGCCAGAGAGAGCCTCTCCATCGTTGCCGGATGAGGACGAGCTTGAGCGAGAGCTGGAAGCCCTGGCGTGGGCGCTGGATGCGGTAGAAATGCCGAACCTGGTGGTGCCTCACGCGACGCCCAGAGGTGAGCGGCAAGAGGACTCTGTGCTGGACTTTGAGCAGGAGTCACCCGTGGCACAGGCTCCTGTCAGGCAGAGAACGCTCTCGGATTCTCAGTCGAGTCTGAATGTACCCTCAATCCATAACGCGCAGCCAGCCCATAGCCCGCCATCAGCTCATAACGTGCTATCAGCCCATAATACACAACCAACCCAGATGCGCCGGACTGTCCAGCACGATCAGGAAGCGCTGCGGGAGTTTTTGCGCGCCCTTGGTCTTAATCGGGAAGGCATACCAGACGGGGCGTTGGAGCCCCTATTGCAGGGGTGTGCCCAGATACTCCGTGGCAGTCTGAGGACCGTCATGGAGTTGCTGGCGGTACGTACCGAGCAG
>CAYXVO010000230.1:0-5131 GCA_964467875.1 uncultured Pseudomonadales bacterium
GTTGGCGCCAGGGATGGCATTGATCTGACCCGAGGGGCCATATTTGCCTTTACGGGCGCCCAGCAGCAAGACACCAGCCAGAGCCGCGGTTGCGCCCGCCAGATGGACAATGCCGGAGCCGGCGAAGTCAGAGAAGCCCAGTTCGCTCAGAGTGTAGAGGCCGAAAACGGCGTCGCCACCCCAGGTCCAGGAACCTTCCATCGGATAGATGAAGCCAGTCATGACCACCGCGAAGGCCAGGAACGCCCAGAGCTTCATGCGCTCGGCCACAGCACCGGAGACAATCGACATGGCCGTGGCGACGAAGACAACCTGGAAGAAGAAGTCGGATGCGCCGGAGTAAATCGAGCCGCCTTCGAAGCCGTCTTCACGGCCGGCGAACTCGCCCAGCACGGCGGCCGAATCGACCTCGCCAATGCCGCTGAGGAAGAAGCCGCCATCATACATAATCTGATAGCCACAGATCAGATACATGATGCTGGCCACCGCGAACAAGCTCATGTTCTTGGTGAGAATTTCGGTGGTGTTTTTGGCTCGCACCAGGCCCGCTTCCAACATCGCGAACCCGGCGGCCATCCACATAACCAAGGCGCCACAGACCAGGAAATAAAAGGTGTCCATGGCGTATTGCAACTGAAAGACGTTGTTTTCCATAAAGCCCTCCGCACTAGGCTTATGTTCAGATTGTGATTCTTCTAGATAGGCTTACGCCCGGATAGGGCTTCACCTGGGTGGCGTTTCACCTAAAAATCATTACACCGCGTCGGTTCCGGTCTCGCCGGTCCGGATCCGGATGGCCTGCTCCAGGTTCAGCACGAAGATTTTGCCGTCACCGATCTTGCCGGTGTTGGCCGCCTTGGTGATGGCTTCGACAACCTGATCCAGCATGTCGTCGCCAATGGCCACTTCGATTTTGACCTTGGGCAGAAAGTCCACCACGTATTCCGCGCCACGATAGAGCTCGGTATGGCCTTTTTGCCGACCAAACCCTTTCACTTCCGTAACCGTGACACCCTGCACACCGATTTCTGACAGCGCTTCGCGCACATCATCGAGCTTGAACGGCTTGATAACGGCAATGACCAATTTCATTTGCTTCTCCTTAATTCCGCTTATTTGAATACGTTGGTTCAGTACTGAGCTCGTCACGCACAGGTAAGGATCGTGTGCGGATTTAAGGCGTAACAAAGCATCAGCTGTGCCAATCAAGAAATAACATTGGAAAACAAAGGACTATAAAATGAACGCGCGGTGCGGCGCGCGTTCATGGCCCAATTATAGCGCAGCCGCCCGGTGAATGAACCGAGCTGGGGCATAATCGTCTCTGCTGGCGAAAAAGCGCACCAAAAAAGTGCTTTGCCTCCAGCTTGGTGCTTATGGCGGTCGTTTTGGCGGTCGTTTTGGCTGTCACTTTGGATAGGGCTAAGTTATAGCGGTGGCCGCAATCGCGGTTCGTGCGCGCTGACCTGGTTTTTCAACCGGGCGCGCCAATGAGGGGCGTGGGCTGAACGGCTCGGTCGTGGGATTCGACCGCTCCTGATCCAGGGGGTAGAATAGGCGGCTCAACGGAGAGGACCAGTTCATGTCACGTACCCCTAATCAGCTATTCAGCACGCTTAACGAGCACTTCGGTCAGCTATTGCCGGATCTGGCCAAATCGGCCCAGGAAGATGTGCATAATCACGTCAAGGCCGTCGTCAATAGCGTACTGGCGCGACTGGACCTGGTCACCCGCGAGGAATTCGAGATCCAGCTTGAAGTGTTGCGCCGTACCCGTGCCAAGGTTGAGGCTCTGGAGCAACGGGTCAGCGCCCTGGAAGCGCGCCTGGAGACGGCGCCTGCCGCGGAATAGCGAAATAGCGAAATAGCGAAATAACGGTGACCGGGGTGTCGATCGGCGCCCCGTTTATCGTCCGCGCCCTCATTTTCTCTCAAGATTGTCCATAACCAAGGAAGGCTATGAATCTTGCCATCGTTCGTACCCGCGCCAAAGCCGGGGTAACCGCGCCACAGGTCATTGTGGAAATCCATCTGTCCAATGGTCTGCCCGGCCTCTCCATCGTTGGCTTGCCGGAAGCGGCGGTCAAGGAAAGCAAGGACCGGGTGCGCAGCGCCATTCTTAATTCCGGATTCGAGTTTCCCGCCCGCCGCATCACCATCAACCTGGCGCCCGCCGATCTGCCCAAGGAGGGTGGTCGTTTCGACCTTCCCATCGCGCTTGGGGTACTCGCGGCGTCCGGGCAGATCCCGCTGGAGTCGCTGGAAAAATGGGAGTTCCTTGGTGAGTTGGCCTTGTCCGGATCCTTGCGGCCGGTCAGCGGCGTGCTGCCGGCTGCCTTGCAATGCCATCGGGCCGGCCGTGGGCTGCTGCTGCCGCGTCAGAATGTGGCGGAGGCCTCGCTGGTGTCGGGCATTGAGTTGCTGTCGGCGGACAATTTGCTGGCCGTGTGTGCCCATCTTAATGGTTCGGAGCGTTTGGAGAGTCGGATCGCCCAGCCAGTGGACGCACATTGCGAGGGCGCCTGGGGACCAGACCTGGCCGATATTCGTGGCCAGTTTCAGGCCAAGCGGGCGCTGGAAGTGGCGGCGGCCGGCTCCCATAACCTGTTGTTTTTTGGCCCACCGGGCACGGGAAAAACCATGCTGGCTTCACGTCTGCCCGGTATCATGCCGCCGCTGACGGAGGAAGAAGCCCTGCAGGCGGCGGCCGTGGCATCCGTGGCGGGTGTGGAGATCTGCGCGGCGAACTGGCGCACCCGGCGTTTCCGCGCGCCCCATCATACGGCGTCGGCCGTGGCCTTGGTGGGCGGCGGCAGCCATCCGCGTCCGGGCGAGATCTCCCTGGCCCACCACGGCGTGCTGTTTCTCGATGAGTTTCCGGAATTTGACCGCAAAGTGCTGGAGGTTCTGCGTGAGCCCCTGGAGTCGGGGGAAATTGCCATTTCGCGGGCGGCCTCGCGGGTGTTGTTGCCGGCGCGCTTCCAGTTGGTGGCGGCCATGAATCCCTGTCCATGCGGTTATCAGGGGCATCCGCGGATTCAGTGCACCGACTCCGTGCAGCAGGTGCAGCGGTATCGCCAGAAAATTTCCGGCCCTCTCTTAGACCGGATCGATCTGCATGTGGAAGTGCCGGCCGTCACGGCTGCTGAATTACAGGCCGCTCCCACCGGCGAGAGCAGCGAGGTGGTGCGGGCTCGGGTGATGGCGGCGCGTACCCGGCAACTCGAGCGCCAGGGCAAGGCCAATCAGTATCTGAGCGGACGGGAGTTGGAAAGCTGGTGCCAGCTGGGTGCGGCGGAGCAGCGTTTGCTGGAGAGCGCGATGAATCGGCTGGCGCTGTCGGCGCGGGCCTATCACCGCATCCTGCGGGTCGCGCGTACCTTGGCGGACATCGATGGGCTGGCCCAACCCGAGGCCGCCCAGGTGATGGAGGCTCTGGCGTTTCGGGCACTGGATCGCCAAGCCGCCTGAGGCTCGGGGCGCTATCCGCCGCTCGAGCCTTGGGGCGCGTTGATCGAGTGCTTGGACGGGCGCTTACTGCTCGATAAACAAGCCCTGGTATTCTTCCCGCAGCTGGCGCTTCAGCAATTTGCCGGTGGGCGTGTGGGGCAGCTCGCTGACGACCAGCACGTCATCCGGCAGCCACCATTTGGCAACCTTGTCCGCCAGAAATTCAAGCATGTCCGCCTTGCTGACGGTCGCACCCTCCTTGGGCACCACCAATAGCAGCGGGCGCTCGTCCCATTTGGGATGGGGCAGGCCGACCACCGCGCATTCATTGACGGCGGGATGGCCCATGGCGGCATTTTCCATTTCAATCGAGCTGATCCATTCGCCGCCGGACTTGATGACGTCCTTGGCGCGGTCAACGATGTTCATGTTGCCCTGGGCGTCGATGGTGGCCACGTCACCGGTGTCGAACCAGCCGTCGATCCAGGCGGAGCGGTCGTCGAGTTTGTAATAGTCCTTGGCAACCCAGGGACCACGCACCAGGAGACGACCGAAGCTCTTGCCGTCGTGGGGCAGGGGCGCGTTGTCAGGGCCGATGATCTTCAGTTCCACGCCGTACACGGCCCGGCCTTGCTTGGTCTGCAGTTGGTAGCGCTGCGCCAGCGGCAGGCTGGCCATGTGCGGGTTCATGCTGTTGACGGTGCCGAGAGGCGAGAGCTCGGTCATGCCCCAGGCATGGATCACGAAGGCGTCGTGCTTTTCCTGAAAGGCTTGAATCATCGACAGGGGCGCGGCGGCACCGCCGATGACGACCTCCTTCACCGGATCCAGGGTCAGGCCTTCGCGTTCGCAGTATTGCAGCAGCCCCAGCCAGACAGTGGGCACACCCAGCAGCAGCGCAACCTCCTCCTCGGAAATCAGCTCATACAATGAGGCGCCATCCATGCCAGCACCTGGCAGCACCAGTTTGGAGCCGGCCATGGTGGCGGCGTAGGGGACGCCCCAGGCGTTGACGTGAAACATGGGAACCACCGGCAGGACGCTGCCGCCATTGCTGATCTTAAGTGCATCGGGCGAGACCGCCGCCCAGGAATGCAGCACGGTGGAGCGGTGGCTGTACAGCACGCCCTTGGGATTGCCGGTGGTGCCGGAGGTATAGCACAGCGAGGCGGCCAGGTTCTCGTCCAGTTGCGGCCAGACGAACCGGTCATCTTCAGCGGCCAATAACTCCTCGTAGCACAGCAGGGTTAAGGACGATTGCGGCATGCTGGCACGGTCGCACATGACCACGAGGTGCTTGAGGTGCGGCAAATGCGCCTGGATTTTCTCCAGCAACGGCACGAAATGGAGATCCAGAAACAGCACTTCCTCTTCGGCGTGGTTGATGATGTAGACCAGCTGTTCCGGAAACAGGCGTGGGTTAATGGTGTGCAGGATGGCGCCGCTGCCGGAGACGGCGTAATAAAGCTCGTAGTGGCGGTGGGTATTCCAGGCCAGGGTGCCGACCCGATCCTGATGCTGGACACCCAGTCGCGTCAGGGCATTGGCCAGCTGCCGGCTGCGTTTCGCCGCCTCGGGGTAGGTGTAGCGGTGAATGCCTCCTTCCGGTTTGCGACTGATGATTTCCACATCCTTATGGGCTCGTTCGGCGTGCTCCAAAATGGATGCAATGTTGAGAGGC
>CAYXVO010000231.1:0-5100 GCA_964467875.1 uncultured Pseudomonadales bacterium
ACCAATTGAGTTTAAATGGCTTTTAAATCGTGGCACATAGGGTGCAACGCATGAATCGACGCCAAATGGAGTGACGGCGTTAACAAAATACTTCGATAAGTTGTCGTTCATTAAGGAGCTAACAATGATGACTGTTAAAAACCTGGCAAAAACGACATTCGGCGCATGCTTGGCTTTCTCTGCTTCCATCGCACTGGCGGCCCCCATTAGTGGCACCATTGATATCGGCGGCCCCTTTACTCCCGTTAATGGAGGCGGGACCTCCAGTCTCGGCAGCGCAACCGGCCTGGACTTCAATGACGCAAACCCCAATGCCTTAGTACTTGATGCAACCGGCAGCTTCGCAGCCGAAGGCGTGAGTTTCGGCGACGGTGCGCATTTCAACGACATGGATTTCAGCCCTCTCTCCGTTGACGGCACTTATTTGTGGAGCACAGGAGGCTTCGAGTTTGAACTAACAGATATCCAAGTCACCCAGCAGACCGACAACTTCCTGGATTTAGTCGGGTCCGGGATCGTGCGTGGCAATGGCTATGACGACACTGGTCTTTCCTGGTACTTCAGCGGGCAAGGTACTGAAGGTAAGTTCTCCTTCTCTTCCACGGGAGCTGCGCAGGTCCCGGAACCTTTCACCCTGGCACTGTTAGGCATGGGCCTGCTGGGCTTTGGCTTACAGAGAAGCCGCAAGGCCGCTTAACCCTCGCGGCTACCCGTTGGGCACCAGACCGGTCTGATGCGTCCGGACCGGTCTGGTCCTTTCCAAATCGTCCCCATTCAGCTGGATCAATCGTCGTTAATACCGCGGACACCGCGCACACCCATGCCTGTATCCATAGGCCTTGTGGTTCTTGCGCCACCTCTCTGTAAGATTAGGGAAAGCCCCGGAGGCACTTCATGATCCGTGTCCAGGTATACCGCTATCATCCCGAACAAGACACCACGCCTCACATGCAGACGTTCGAGCTGGGCGATGAGTTTCGTCACAAGATGGTACTCGACGCGTTGGAACAACTTAAAACACTGGATTCCACGCTGACCTATCGGCGTTCCTGCCGTGAAGGTGTCTGTGGCTCCGATGGCATGAACATCAACGGCAAAAACCGACTCGGGTGTGTCAGCCAGATAGCCGAAGTGATTGGGCGTTCCGATACCCTGGTTATACGCCCCTTGCCAGGAATGCCTGTGATTCGGGATCTGGTTGTGGACCAAACTCTGTTCTTCAAACAGTACGAAAAGGTAAAACCCTACCTCATCAACGACTCACCACCTCCTGCCATCGAGCGACTGCAGTCCATCGAGGACCGCAAAAAGCTTGATGGGCTCTATGAATGCATCCTCTGTGCCTGCTGTACTTCCGCCTGCCCCTCCTGGTGGTGGAACCCGGAGCGCTACATCGGACCCGCCGGTCTCCTCCAGGCTTACCGGTTTATGAGTGACTCTCGCGATACCGCGACGGACGAACGCCTGGAAAACCTGCAGGACCCGTTCAGCGTATTCCGTTGCCGCAACATACAGAACTGCACCTGGGTATGTCCGAAGGGACTGAACCCCATGAAAGCAATCGATCGAATCAAAGTATTGCTGGTCAAGAAAGCCACCTGACGGTGCCACGCACTGGCCAATCATCTCAAAAGCGATATACCCTCACGTTTTTTTGCTCTTTTAAAACAGTGCATTACGAAATCGACCGATAGCAGTACCGAACCCGTCACTTCGCAGGTTCCGGCGCGCCCACTCCGGGTGATGGTATATATTGTGAGACAAGAGGATCACAACTGGGACTGCCATTCATATGAGTCGTAGGGGTGGTTCATACAAAAGCAAAGAGTTGCGGCGTATCAGCTTTGTCCGGCCCTGCCCGGGGCTGCCCCGGGTGGGCCGTTGTGCTATTTGGAGACAATCTTGCTGGACTGCGGGTCTACATACACCTTGGTTTCGTTACCGTCCTGGCCGACCACCGTAATCTCGACCAGGCGCTGCTTATCCTTCTCCTCTATTTCGACATCTTTGATCATCCCCTCATGCACGGACGCCACCACCTGGATCGCGGAAATCACCTGATCCGCCGGCAGCCCCATATCATCGTCCGCGAGGCTGGCTTGTGCGCCGCATGCCAGGACCAATGCGGTACAGCAGGAAAGTAAATGATGTTTCATACCAATCTCCTTCTATCGATTAGGCCTAAGACGGTCTCACTATTCAAAAGCTGGCCCGACGCGTTCACAAGGTTGAAACTGGATAGCACAAAGATGCTGATCCGGGTTGCGGGCGCAAGATTGCAGCCTGGTTGTTTTCTGAACAAATAGAGATGTCAGTCGCGTTTACAGGTTGGGCCTCTTTTCTGAATCACCCGTCAGCAATACCGGCTCATATTTCCGCGATTTCCACCAGCCATTGCCTTGGCTACCACTCACCCGCGCTGAGCGCATAGCAATTGCTTGCTTCGTCTCGCACAAAAAAGAACAGCGCGTCATGTTTGGCGCAAGGATCCCACTGGGGCCCGAGCAAAAGTCATTCTCAAACGTCAAATTCCTTTACGTTCAATCAATTAGAGACACCTGCTCAGTTCCTGTTTAGGTTCCTGTAAGCAAACGGCTTTTCAAATCCGGCACGGTCACTGCAACCACGAGCACCGCGACGTAGCTGAAGTGCCGCTTTCTTAAACGCTCGGTTTACTTAAGCGCTCTACTTATTTAAATGGCGCATTTTCGCGAGCAGTCTTCAGCAAGGATTTGTCGTTCAACCAACAGCGACCTTTTGTCGTTCTAATAGGAGCTAACCATGTTTAACCGAAAAAACCTGGCAACAACGACAGTCGGCATCTTCTTCGCGGCTTCCAGCAGCTTTGCATTGGCAGTGCCAGTCACTGGCACGATTGATCTGGGTGGCCCCTTCGCGCCGCTCGATGGCGGCGGCGCGGCGATAGGCGATTTATCAACCGCTACCCAGCTTGATTTCATGGATGCGGATATAAACGCGCAGGTTCTCGATGCTACCGGCTCCTTCGCGGATACCGGCCTGGCGTTCGCTTCCGATGCTCACTTCAACGATCTGAGCTTCAATCCGCTCACTGTCGACGGCACATACCTGTGGCGTGCCGGTGGATTCGAGTTTGAACTAACCTCGATCAACGTGACCCAGCAAACCTCCAACTTCCTGGACCTGGTGGGTGACGGGATCGTGCGTGGCGAGGGCTATGATGACACCGCGTTCTCCTGGTACTTCAGTGGCCAGGGCACGCAAGCCAAGTTCTCATTCTCCTCCACTTCCGCTCCAATTGAAGGCGAAGGTCCTGAACAGCCACCGGCTGAAGTACCCGAGCCATTCACCTTTGCGCTGCTCGGGCTTGGCCTGGCTGGCCTAGGGCTGAGCCGCCGTAAACGTGCGGTGAACTAACCTTCTAGCACTCTTTTGGGGCGGACGGCTGTCCGCCCCATTTCATGCCCGCACCTGTTCATGTCTCTATCTATTCCTACCTACCTATCTATTCCTACCTATCTATTCCTACTATTCCTACCTATCTATTCATGCCTTTCACGTCCGACTGCCCCACCTGTCCCGTACCCTCCCGGGTTGATTCGGATCAAACCAGCCATGAAAGATTGCCGACAATCCTTCTTTGCGCGCCACAGCGCTTGCAGGAAATGACATAATGGCCACCTCTGAATTCTAAACGTGGGAACTTTGCGGATGCACAACTCGAAGAAATGGTTACAAGGCCTGGCCATTGTCGTGATCGTCGTGTTGTTTTGGTGGGGCCAATCACTGTTCCAGTCCGCTGGCCTGCCAGACTACATCGCCAGTGGCAACGGCCGGATCGAAGCCACGGAAATAGACATTGCAACCCAAACGGGTGGTCGCCTGCGCCAAGTTCTCGTCGCGGAGGGTGAGTTCGTGTCCGCCGGCCAGGTACTTGCGCGGATGGATGATCAAAGCTTGCAGGCCCGTAAGCTCGAGGCCGAAGCCCAGGTGCAGCAAGCCTTGTATGCCGAGATGGCCGCACAGGCCACGGTATCCCAGCGCCAGAGCGAGAAAGCGGCAGCAGAGGCCTTGGTCACCCAGAGAGCAACTGAACTGCAGGCGGCCCACAGCCGTCTGAAGCGCTCCCGCACCCTGGCGGAGCGTGGCTCGATCTCTACCCAACAACTGGAAGATGACCAGGTGGCGGTCTCCCGTGCCGAAGGTGCGCTGAACGCGGCCAAGGCTCAGGTCGCCGCATTCGAAGCGGCTATCGCCGCCGCACGCTCCCAGGTGGTCCAGGCCCAGTCGCTGATACGGGCCACCGAGGCCTCGGGGGCACGCCTGCAGGTTGACATCGAGGACAGCCAACTCAAGGCTCCCCGTCCCGGGCGTATCCAGTACCAGATCGCCGAACCTGGCGAAGTATTAGCCGGCGGTGGCCGCGTGCTCAACATGGTGGACATCAGCGATGTCTTCATGACGTTCTTTCTACCCACCGCCCAGGCCGGCCGCGTTGCGATTGGCTCAGAAGTGCGCCTGATCCTCGACGCCGCGCCCAATGTGGTCATCCCGGCTCAGGTCACCTTTGTGGCCAGCGTGGCACAGTTCACCCCCAAAACCGTGGAAACGGAAAACGAGCGGCTGAAGCTCATGTTCCGCGTGCGAGCCAGCATTCCCCCTGAATTACTCGTCAAGTACGCCGATCAGGTCAAGACCGGGCTGCCGGGCATGGCCTACGTGCGGCTCGATCGCAATCAGGAGTGGCCAGCGGAGCTACGGATGACACAGGTTGAGTGAGCGGCGCCAATCCATGAACGATGTCCCTGCCGGCTCAAACTCCGCGCTCGATCATGCTGCCGATGCGGTGATCCAGGTACGCCAGGTCAGCCTTCGGTATGGCAAGAACCAGGCACTCCAGGACATCAGCCTGGAGATTCCCGCCCGGCAAATGGTCGGACTGATCGGACCCGACGGGGTCGGCAAGTCCAGCCTGATGGCACTGATCACCGGCGCGCGCGCCCTCCAACAGGGGCAGATCCAGGTGCTCGGCGGCGAGATGGCCGACGCCACCCATCGGCGGCAGGTCGGTCCACGCATTGCCTACATGCCCCAAGGCCTCGGCAAGAACCTCTATCCCAC
>CAYXVO010000232.1:0-5099 GCA_964467875.1 uncultured Pseudomonadales bacterium
TCGTCGGGCTCATAACCCGAAGGTCGTTGGTTCAAATCCAGCCCCCGCTACCAAATAGAAAAAGCCGGTTAGGAAACTAACCGGCTTTTTTGCTTTCTGGAATATGTGATACCCGCTCATCTGCCTTCTTCGCTCGCAACATCCGACCGACCACCTCGACAGCCCCGCTGCAATCGTATCAGCCCTTCCTGAGTATCAAGCCAGAGGCGTCGTACCTGACGGCTCGAATGACACTACAAGAAAGACACTACAAGAAAGACACTACAAATAGCTAAGCCACCAGGCTTTATGCGCGCGTTTGTAGTTCGCGAACCACCGACAGGGCCAGTAAAGAAGCGCTACGGTTAACGCCCACGCCACCCAAACCAACAGGAGGCTAGGCTCATAGTCTTCCGGAAGCGGAGTCCATTTCATCCACCAATTATGGCTGCCATAAAACGAGTAATTCCAAAGGGCAGCAGTGGCGTTGATGATTGGCAGATGCAGCAGGTAGAAGAAGAAAGGTACTCGCCCATAGACCGACAGGACATCCGCCGGACGGCCCCGCAATCGCTCTAACAATGGCATGACCGCAATCGCTGGTCCCAGGGTCATCAGGACATACAAAAGCGAGGGTGGGTATTTGGTCGCACTCAGGTATGCCAGGAACTGGCGCACGCCCTCCAACTCAAGATTTAGCGGCTTCGGATCGCCATAACCCGTGGTCAGCCGCAGCAGAATGAACAGCAGGACCATTCCGAGACCCAGCCCCACAAGCATTCGATCCCTGAACGATGCCTCCCATAGAAAGGCTCGGCCAAAGGTGTAACCCAGCGCCATCAGGCCGATCCAGGGCAACAGTGGGTAGCGTACCGACACCTTGACACCGAAAATCTCGTGCATTCCCGTCTGGTGCAGCAAGGACCAAAGAAACACCAGACCAGGACCTGCTGACTCACTGACACTGACGGCATCCAATAGATTATGAAACCCGACCAGCGTCACTCCGACCGCCAGTAAAAGCCAATACGGCAGATAAACGAGTCCGGCGAGCACGATCATGCTTACACCAATCGCCCAGATGACCTGCAGCAGAATGAACTTGGCGCCGAATTGCCAAAAGAAACTCACCAAAACGATTTCGACCAACGCCAGCCAGATCCCGCGAGTCAGTAGGAAGCGAGAAAGTTGAGCCCGGCTCCGCTGCCCATTGTGGCGATAAAGATAGGCGCTGGTTCCTGCCAAAAACACAAACACCGGCGCGCAGAAGTGGGTGATCCATCGGGTAAAATACCAGCCCAGCGAAACATCATCATTTTGCAGATTCCCCGGATCGAATGGCGTTGGCCCCCAGAAGTCTCGAACATGGTCGATCACCATAATCACCATGGCGATGCCTCTGAGGAGGTCGATAGAACGAACACGGATAGGAGCTGGGCTCGCAGACCAGCGGGCTGGACGCTCAGACAAGTCGGCTGGATTCTCAGACAAAACAGTCATAGCCTTTAACGACCTGGTGACAAGGCGGGGCCGGCTAGTTTACGGACGCTAGGCTCAGAGATGAAGTGCTCGGGCCCTTTCTATCGGTTATCCACACCAGCACATCGAATCGCCTGCAGGTTTGGCGGTACGGAACGCCGGAATTCATACCCGGCTCACAAAACACCCCCGACCATTCCTGCTACACTTTCAGAACCCACTCCCTAGCGTCCCGAGGTTTTGCCCGTGGCTGAGAAATCGGCTCTCATCGTTGATGATTCCGCAACTGCGCGCATTATGCTCGCCCGGGTGCTAGCCAGCATGGACGTGTCCAGCAAGCACGCAAAATCCGGCGAGGAGGCTCTGTCGATGTTGAAGATGGAGCGCCCTGACGTGATCTTTCTCGATCACCTGATGCCGGGCATGGATGGCTTTCAAACCCTGAAGGCGATCAAGAGCAACCCGGACATCCGCGACATTCCGGTCGTGATGTATACCTCGCAAAGCGCCCTAAAGTACCGGGAAGAGGCAAAAGCACTAGGTGCGGCCGCAGTAATCACCAAGCAGGTTGATCGGGAACAGCTGTATTTGCTGGTGGAAAGAATCTGGATTCATCACGAAATTGTCGCCTCAAGACAGGTCATTGGCGAGGACTCGGCCGCACAGAATACGGTGGCCACTGCGGTGCGGGGTAATGTCGTGGCACTACGCCCCAGCCAACCCCAGACTGCTGATTCCGAGCCGGACGAACCACCAACCCATCTTATTCGCGAAGAACTGCGCGATCTGGTCAAATTTGAACTACGACGAATTCAGGAACGATCCCGCCAGGACCTCAACCGCTTCAAGAACATCCTGATTGTTTTGCTGGCTGTGTCGACGTTGTTTGCTCTGTTTTCACTGAACGAGCAGAAATCCCATGTCAAACAGCTCGAGTTCCAGATTGAGGCAAACCGCAAGGTGATGCAGGAGATGGTCGATATTCTTGAGCGCTCGCAATAGCCGCGCTCTTGTTTAACGCGACATTACAAGGCCTGCTGCTGAATTCAAACTGTAACAAATCAGTTTGCTGATCATGCTCTAAACTTGAAGAATGATAGCCCTTTTTCAAACGCATCAACGGGCAATTGAATTATCTTCAGTGGACGGTACCAACCTTGTTATTGTTTCAAGCCTACCAAAAAAAGCGCTTCCTCATTGTCGATGACTTCGACAACTTCATTTTTTCCATGCGGCAAATGCTACGCAGCATGGGCATTGAACACATCGACACCGCCAAATCTGGCCAGGAAGCTGTTGCCGCCTGTGTACGCAACCAGTACGACGTTGTGTTTTGCGACTACAACATGGGCCATAGCAACAAAAACGGGCAGCAGGTTCTGGAAGAACTGCGACACCGAAAACTGCTCAAGAACACCGCCATTTTTATCATCGTAAGTGCCGAGGTCGCCAAGGACATGGTTTTCGGCGCCCTTGAATACCAGCCCGACGGCTACATTACCAAGCCAATTGCTCAGTCATCCCTGCAAAAGCGTTTGGAATTACTGGTCGAGCAAAAGGAAAGCCTGCGCCCGATTCTGGAAGCCCTGGACCTGAGTGACTACAGCCGCGCAATTGCACTCTGTGATGACGAAATCAAGCGCGCCAGCAAACACAAGACATGGTGCATCAAAACCAAAGCGAACCTTTATTACCTGTCAGGCGATCTCGCTCATGCCAAGGAGATGTACCAGGATATCATCGCCCAACGCCCATTAGACTGGGCTCGACTGGGGCTCGGCAAGGTGCTTCTGGCGGAACAGAAGCTTAACGAGGCCATCGCCACATTTGGCGACATCCTGGCGGACAACCCCCAACTGGTGGAGGCCTATGACTGGATGGCCGAGGCATACCGACAGCAGGGAAACCTCTCCAACGCCCAAAGCGCCCTGAAGAGCGCTGTCAACATATCGCCGAGGGCCCTTCTGCGCCAGAGATCATTGGCTGAGGTCAGCCTGACGAACCAGGACCTGGACACCGCGACCTCGGCATACCGGGCCACCGCCCGTCTCAGCGAAAATTCAGTGCATGAATCGCCGGAGATCTATCTGAACTTTGGCCGCTGTCTGTCGGACCTCGCGGAAGGCAACCATGGCAAGGCCGGTGACACCATGGCAAATGAGGCACTGAATGCCATGGAGAAGGTTCGGACCAAGTTCGGCAACAACCCAGAGGTCACGCTACAATCCTTCCTGGTGGAAGCCCGAGTTCATGCCGGCCAAGGCAACTCCGAGCGCAGCAATAATGCCCTGAAGCGGGCCCGTGAACTCTTTGCCAAACTCGGGGAGGCAAATCCTGAGTTGGTTCTGGAAATGGCACAGACGCTATTTGCCGCCAGGGAAGCCCAGCAGGCGCTGCAACTGTTGCAAGAGCTATCCTCGCGTTGTGCCGGCAACCCGACGATCCTCGCCAAAATTGAAGAGTTAATGGATGAGCCTGTCGGCCTCAAGGATAGAAATTCTGCCCGCGAGTTCAACCGAACCGGGATCCGCGCCTACGAGCAAGGTAATCATATCGAGGCCACCCAGCACTTCCAGGAAGCCCTGCGCATCACGCCCAACCATACGGCTCTCAACCTGAACCTGTGTCAGGTTCTCATGAAGCGCATCGAAGCCGGCGAAAGTGATCCTACTCTGCTCTCGCAGTGTCAGGCTGCACTGCACCGTATTGGTCATATTGCCGAACCACACCGTCAGTACAAGCGTTTCGTCCATCTCGACAAGAAGGTTGAGGAGTTGCGGCGCCAAGCGAGCGGCACCCTTGCATGAGCAATGAGCGCTCCCAACTCGACTTTGCCATGGTCATGGCGTCTGCCGTCCATGATATGAAGAACTCCCTCGGCATGGTCCTGCACTCGCTGGAACAGCTGGGCGGGGAGCTGGGCGAGAGCCAATCGCTGACCCAGCGGGTGGGGCTTCTGCAGTACGAAGCCGCGCGCGTGAACAATGATCTGGTGCAATTGCTCGGGCTCTATAAATTGCAGAATCAACTACTGCCATTGCGGGTCGACGAGCAGTTCGTCCATGACTTTCTCGATGAACAGATAGCCCGCTACGAGCTCCTGTTCAGCAATCGCGGCATTACCTGCGAGCTGCACTGCGAAGCTGACCTGGTGGGGTATTTTGACGATGAACTAATCGCTGGAATCATCAACAATATTCTGGCGAACGCGGTTCGCTACACACAGTCGACGATTCAGGTCGAGGCCAACCAGATCGACGATTATCTGGTGCTTAGTATCAATGACGATGGCGCCGGGTTTCCGGCCTGGATGCTGGACGCAATGGAGCAGCCCGACCCTGGTATCAATTTCGATACCGGCAGTACAAATCTGGGTCTTTACTTTGCCAGGCAGATCGCCGCCCTGCACCAACAGAATGACCGGCGTGGCAGCATCGAGCTCAGCAATGGAGGCACACTGGGCGGTGGCCTGTTTCGCCTCCTGCTCCCCTGAACGCTGCCTGACTTAAGCCCTGCCCATCCACTTAATCCCAGCCCCATAGCGGGGCTGCCGTTTGACCTTGGCGCCCGGCAACTGGACCTGCGTAGCCAATGCGCGCGGCAGCCGACAGCGCGCATTATTGAGGCAATCACGGACTCAG
>CAYXVO010000233.1:0-5084 GCA_964467875.1 uncultured Pseudomonadales bacterium
GCTTCCAGATCAACGCGCAGAACTGCGTCCACTGCAAGACCTGCGACATCAAGGACCCCACCCAGAACATCGTGTGGGTTACTCCGGAAGGCGGTGGCGGTCCCAATTACCCGAACATGTAATTGACGCACCGTTGTCCCAGAAAGCCCCGTCTCGGGGCTTTCTGCTTTCCGCCGGCTGAGAGTCAATTCGCTTTTTCAGCTCCAAGCACACCCGCACAGAGCGCAATCACTGCGCAGCGGACTTTAATCAGATCCCGAGACGAGTGGATCACAGACGTTAACCGAGAGCGGAAGGAAATCCGCCCGCTACCTCTGCCAAGGATGGAATATGATCACCATTGACCCGAAGTCCCTGATCGACAGGCTAACCCCACGTGCCCGTGATGCGCTGGAGCAAGGCGCCGGCCTGTGCCTTGGGCGTACCCATTACAGCGTTGAAATCGAACACTGGCTATTGAAGCTGCTCGAACAGGAGCAAAGTGATCTTGCGCAATTGGTCAGGCAGCTTGACCTGGATCCGGCGCAAATCACCACGCAACTCAACCGATCCCTGGAGCGGATGCGATCCGGTAACGCCCGCCCACCAACCCTGGCACACTCGACGCTGGAACTGATCCAGAATGCCTGGCTGATCGCCTCCCTTGAACAACGGCTGGGTCAGATCACCAGTGGCCACCTGCTTGCCGCCCTGCTGAGCAACTCAAGCTCCCGACGCCTGATCCTGGACAGCTGCCCGCTGCTCGGCGAATTGGCTCCCGATACCGTGCAACAACTGGTTCGAGACTGGCAAGCGCATTCATCCGAGCTGCTTGGCCTGGGTTCATCAATGAGCTCTATCCCGGACAACAAATCCGATACCAGCCCGAGTGCGACACCCCCGCTCGACAAGTACACCACCAACCTGACGGCGCGCGCCGCTGCCGGTGAATTGGATCCGGTCGTGGGGCGGGATCAAGAGATCCGCCAATGTATCGATGTGCTGACACGCCGACGCCAGAACAACCCCATCCTGACCGGCGAAGCCGGTGTCGGGAAAACCGCTGTTGTGGAAGGGCTGGCCCAGCGCATTCAGGCTGGCGATGTGCCGGAACCACTGCGGAACGTTTCGGTACGCGTGCTGGACCTGGGCCTCTTGCAGGCGGGTGCCAGTCTGAAGGGCGAGTTCGAGAATCGCCTGAAGCAGGTGATTGAAGAAGTTAAATCTTCGCCAGAGCCCATTATCCTGTTCATCGACGAAGCCCACACCTTGATCGGTGCCGGGGGTGCCGAAGGCCAGGGGGACGCCGCCAATTTGCTGAAACCTGCGCTGGCCCGCGGAGAACTCCGTACCATCGCCGCCACAACCTGGGCGGAGTACAAGAAGTACTTCGAGCGGGATCCTGCCCTCACCCGCCGCTTCCAGGTGGTTCAGGTTGAGGAGCCCAGTATCGAGAATGCCGTGACGATGATGCGCGGCATTGCGCCCAAGTTTCAGCAGCATCACCGCGTGCGCATTCTGGACGAAGCCATTGTCGCCTCGGTCCAGTTAGCCA
Organism: uncultured Pseudomonadales bacterium; assembly: GCA_964467875.1. Taxonomy (GTDB): domain Bacteria; phylum Pseudomonadota; class Gammaproteobacteria; order Pseudomonadales; family Oleiphilaceae; genus JAEZAA01. Next base: position 1,535 of record CAYXVO010000233.1, read on the forward strand.
GTCGCTACATTACCGGCCGCCAGCTTCCCGATAAATCCGTCAGCCTCTTGGATACCGCCTGTGCCCGCGTGGGATTGAGTCTCAGCACGACACCGGCCGCCATTGAGGATCTTGAACGACGCCTCCAGCAGGCCGAATTCACCAAAGCCGCACTGGCCCGGGAAGAGACGACCGACGGCGGGCGGGCGCAGACAATTGCCGACCTTGCCACGCAGATGCAGACAGACGCCGCCACACTTAAGACGCTTCAAACTCAGTGGACGCGGGAGCGCGCACTAGTCGAAGAAATCCAGACGTTGCGCGCGCAGCTGGATAGCGGCCTGACCGAGCCAGAATCCTCAACCATCGATTCCACGGCAAATGGCGACAGCAGCGAGCCCAAGTTGGACCGCAGCACAGTCTGCTCGAACCAGGCAGCACTTGACCAACAGGAGGATTCAACCCAGGAACTCAGGCAGCGGTTGGCCGGACTTGCCGAGGAGTTACGGCAAATCCAGGGCCAGAATCCCCTGATCCACAGCCAGGTGGATGCTCAGGCAATCGCCACAGTCGTCGCCAACTGGACCGGGATTCCCGTTGGCAAAATGATGGCCGACGAGATCGCCGGCGTTCTGCGCCTGGAAGATGATCTGCAGCAACGGGTCGTCGGCCAGCCGCAGGCACTCCACGCGATCGCTCAGGCGGTGCGCACCGCCCGCGCGGGGCTGATGGATCCACGCAAGCCCCTCGGCGTATTTCTGATGGTGGGCCCCAGTGGCGTGGGCAAGACAGAAACCGCACTTGCCTTGGCTGATCTGCTGTTCGGTGGCCAGCAGAACCTGACGGTCATCAACATGGCGGAGTTCAAGGAAGAGCATAAGGTCTCGATGCTCCTGGACTCACCTCCGGGTTATGTCGGTTACGGGGAAGGCGGTGTGCTGACCGAAGCGGCGCGACGCAAACCCTATTCCGTGATTCTTCTCGATGAAATGGAGAAGGCGCACCCAGGCGTGCAGGATGTGTTTTACAATCTGTTCGACAAGGGCACCATCAAGGATGGTGAAGGCCGCGACATCGACTTCAAGAACACCTTGATCATCATGACGTCCAATGCCGCCGAGGACCCCATCCGCGTCCTCTGTCAGGGCCAGGCGCAACGACCCGAGCCCCGCGACTTGCTGGATCAGATTCGGCCCAGCCTGTTGTCCCACTTCAAACCCGCCTTTCTCGGCCGCGCAACGCTTGTGCCCTATTATCCACTCGACCACGAAAGCCTCACCCGGATTGCAGCCATCACCATGGGACGCGTCGAGCAACGGGTCCGAGCCCAGTATGGCGCGAACTTCGAGGTGGATCCCGGCGTACTGGATTATCTGGTGGCACGCTGCCAGGACGCAGATACCGGCGCCCGAAATCTGGAGAACATCGTCAATCGAAGCTTACTTCCGGAGCTGGCCAGTCGCTGTCTTGAGTGCATGGCAACCGGCGCGTCGGTGGACCGGGTCCGCGTGGTGCTAAATGACGCAGGCGACCTGGACTTTCTGGTTGAATCAGCCGGCTAAGCCAGACGCATAAAGGATTCAGCGCGCGCTATCGGCTGTCCGCCGTCGCGCGCTGTAACCGCAGCGTCAACTCGTAAAGTCCATCGATAATCGCCATCGTCACCAGCGGCAGCAGATAATACACGCCGCGAAATGCCAGCATGGCCGCCAGCAAGGCCCCTTTGTCCACACCCGGAATAAACAGCAGCAGGATTGTCTCGAATACGCCGATACCTCCAGGAACATGGCTCAAGGCACCCGCCAGCATCGCCAGCACATAGATCCCCACGAATGCCGGATAGCTCAGTTCAACCTGGCTCGGCAACAGCACGTAGAGCACCCCGGCGACAATGGAGATATCCACGACCCCGAATACCACCTGCGTGGCGCTCAGCCCCAGGCTTGGCGGTGGTGCTTGCCAGGAGCGGATCTTGATCGGGTGATTGCGGAAATGGGACCACATCAGAAAGCTGGACAATCCCAGCAAGATTGCCGCGCCAGCGACCCGCAACACCCAGTTGGGCGCGCCGATGATGCGTCCCAGCCCTTGAGGGTCGAGCAACAGCGCGAGACTGGCCGTAAAAATAATTCCCAGGGTGAAGAAGAAGCCGCACAAGGTGGTGATGATTGCCGCGTCCGCCGCCGAAAAGCCGTGCCTTTTGTAGTATCGGTATCGCACGGCACCGCCTGTGATCGGCGCCGGACCAACATTGCGCTGGAGGGCAAAGGCGCTTAGCGATGTGAAGACCAGGCGCCCCCAGGGAACGGATCGACGCAGATAACGCAGGGCCAGATAGTCGTAGCCAATCAACCACACATAACCAAAGGCTGCCAGGGCAATGGCGTTAGCCAGCGTCGCCCCAGAGAGATTCCGGATGGCATCAACGACATCACTGACCTGTACACCTTTCAGCATCTTGCTGAGGACGAAGATCACAAACCCGATGACGACGAGCGGAAGCGCGTGTTTCAAAAACTTTTTGAGTTTAATCGACACCGTAACCCACAGTGAATCCAAAGAACCAATGCCAACCGGACCAGACGTTTCTATCAGCCTGACCGGCATCCTTGGGGCTATTATTGAGTCACTGTTGGGTTTACCCAACGCCATCCGCAGGACAGACCTGCACTATGGACAGATTAGGTAAGCATGAAAAAATAGACTCCTGCGGGCAATTCGCCCCAGTCGACGCAAGCACGGCTCCTCAGGCGAGACCAAGCACATGAAACTGCCCGGCACTCCAGACACCCAGTAACGTCTGTCCATCCTGCTCCATTGGCTCGACCAGATCCGCCAACTGGTAATACACCGATCGCGACACAAGGGCTTCAAGGCGCCCCCGTACCAGAACGTACGGTGCGGGCTCCTGGCTGGCGGGATCCAACTCGACCCGAAGCGGATGGTCCGGGCCCAGCAACACCTCATCGCCGACTCCGGTCAACAGGTAGAGCTGCTGCTCTCTGCCATGACCATCGACTCTCAACGTCAGCGCGACAAACGGTACGTCCTCTACCTGGATCTTCATCTTCTCCACCGGCGTCACCAGGTAATGGCAGCCGTCCTCATCCTTGCGCAGCACCGTGGAAAACAACCGAACCAGCGCCTCCCGCTCCATGGGCGAACCGTTGTAGAACCACTGTCCATTGCGGGCAATGAAGATATCGACCGCGCCAACGGCTTGCGGATGCCACTGATTAACGGGCGGAAGCCCCTTGCCCATGTAAGACTCCGCGTGCTCCAGGATCCGTGCCGGTTCAAGCCCTGCTTTGGTTTTCGCCTCCATGAATCATCCTCATTGTGTGGGGGTGGTCCCTGTATGGTTTCGGTCGTCGCTGTATGGTTTCGGTGGCACCTGGATGCTGGTGCCCAAATACTAGCCCCAGGCCAGCGGTCGTCTAATCGGCGCGGCCATTCTACAGTCCCCGGGCCCATTCCGGCCGCAGTGCGACTTGCTCAGGCTGATGAATGGCCTGTTCCAATTGGGCAAGCATTGCCGCCTTATCCCGCCCCAACTCACCCTTGAGCACCA
>CAYXVO010000234.1:0-5069 GCA_964467875.1 uncultured Pseudomonadales bacterium
AACTGTCCCTGTTCAGCCGTGACGTGATTGCCCTGGCCACCGCCGTTGGCCTTTCCCACAACCTGTTTGACGCGGCGCTGTGCCTGGGAATTTGCGACAAGATCGTGCCAGGGCTGGTCATCGGCGCGCTCAGCTTTCCCCATCTCCCAGTGATCCTGGTGCCGGGCGGTCCCATGCCCACCGGCGAATCCAATACCGAGAAAGCCAAGACCCGCCAGCTCTATGCGGAAGGCAAGGTCGGCCGCGAGGCGCTGCTGGCGTCGGAAATGCGGGTCTATCACAGCCCCGGCACCTGCACCTTCTACGGCACCGCCAACACCAACCAGATGTGCATGGAAGCCATGGGCCTGCACGTTCCCAACGCGGCCTTTGTGCAACCTTACACGCCACTGCGTGATGCCCTGACCCGCGAAGCCACCCGGCGCGCCACCGAAATCGCCCAGAACAAGCCCGGCTACGCGCCCATCGGCAAACTGGTGGACGAGCGCAGCATGGTCAACGCCATCGTCGCGGTGCTGGCCAGTGGTGGCTCCACCAACCACACCCTGCACCTGGTGGCCATGGCGCGCGCCGCCGGTATCAGCCTCAACTGGGACGATTTCGCCGATCTCTCCGAGGTCGTTCCCCTGCTGGCGCGGGTGTATCCCAACGGAGCAGCGGACATCAACCACTTCCACGAGGCGGGCGGCACGCCGTTTCTGATCAGCCAGTTGTTGGAGGCGGGCCTGCTCCACGGCGATATCCTGACCGTGGCCGGCGAGGGTGGGCTGGAACGCTGGCGTCAGGTTCCTGCGCTGAATAGCCATGGCGAACTGGTGTGGGAATCGGCGCCGACCCGCAGCCGCGATCCCAATGTGCTGCGGCCCGCCACTGAGCCGTTCAGCCCTACGGGCGGCCTGAAGGTGCTGACGGGCAATCTGGGCCGCGCCATCATGAAATTATCGGCGGTGAAAGAGGAGCACCAGGTGGTCGAGGCCCCCGCGCTCGTCTTCCACTCCCAGGAAGAGGTGCTGGAAGCGTTCAAGCGAGAGGAATTGTCCCGCGACTTTGTCGCGGTGGTGCGCTTCCAGGGTCCACGCGCCATCGGCATGCCAGAGTTGCATAAACTGACACCAGTGCTGGGCGTGCTGCAGGATCGCGGTCATAAAGTGGCATTGGTTACCGATGGACGGATGTCCGGCGCCACCGGCAAGGTGCCGGTAGCGTTGCACGTGACGCCAGAGGCGATTGGCGGCGGCCCCATCGCCAAGGTGCGCAGCGGCGATCTGATTCGCGTCGATGGCAAGCAAGGCCACCTGCACGCCCTGGTGTCGGACGCCGAATGGGCTGCAAGAGATGCCGCCGAGGCTGACCTCAGCGACTACCACGCAGGATTTGGCCGCGAACTGTTCAGCGGCCTGCGCGGCCTTGCCAGCGGTGCCGAACAAGGCGCCATGACCTTCCAACTCTCGCCCTCCCAGACTGCTGGTCAGCACTGATCCAGGCTCTGCCCTCCTATCTCCCGACGTAGCCCCGGTTCCCGCGACTGGGGCGATTCGTCACAGATCATTACCTTAATAACTGTCGTCTTTTCCATGGCGCCGTCCTGCCGTCGCCGCTCAGGCGTGCATGCCCGGCGCCCGGGTCTCTATCAGCCAGATTTTCTTGTCATGAAGAGGTGCTCATGCGAAACGCTCTTGCCTATCTTGCCGCCGGGATGCTCGCCGCAACCCTGCTGGGCTGCTCCGATAACGACTCCAAGAAGCGGCCACAGCCACCGGCACTGCCCCAGCAAGTCACCGATACGACCCTGACGTCGTTTGATGACACACCTCTGGCACTAACCCTGTTTCAACCGGAGCTGGCGGCCGGCCAGACCGCGCCGATCCTGCTCCACAGTCACGGCTGGGGTGGCAATCGCACGCGGGATCTGGTCGGCACTGACCTGATCACCGCGGCGGCCCGCCGCGCCTGGGAATCCGGCTACTTCGTTATTTCCTTCGACGCACGTGGCTTCGGTGAAAGCGGCGGACAGGCCAATCTGCAGGATCCCGCGCTAGAAGGGCAAGACGTACGCGCCATCATCGACTGGGCACAAACCACGTTTGGCGCCCACGTCACCCAGGTCAACGGCGATCCCCGAATCGGCGCGCTTGGCGTCAGTTACGCCGGCGGCATGCAGTTGGTGGGTTCTATCGTGGATCCACGAATCGATGCCATCGTGCCAGCAGCCACCTGGCATGATCTCGCCAGCAGCCTGGTACCCAATGGTGTACCCAAGTCGCTCTGGCTGAGCTATCTCTATGCCGGTGGCGTGCAATCCGGGCACCTGGCGCCCTGGCTTGACGCGCTCTTCACGGACGCCAGTGACGGCAGCATTGCCCCCGAACAACTGGCCCGCCTGTCGGAATCCGGCTGGAGCACCTATTGCAGCGGGCAACGCGCCGACGGCCTCGGCGTGCCACCCGTGGACGCGTTCTTTATCCAGGGACTCAACGACACCCTCTTCAATGCCAACCAGGCCATCCAGAACTTCGATTGCCTGCGCAACGCCGGTCAGGACGCCTATCTACTGCTGGCGCGGGGAGGCCATTTGCTGCCGGAACTACAGGCCGGCACCACGGGCGATTTTGAAACGGAAGTACAGTGCGGCGACCGCCGTTATCCGGTGGACGAGATGATATGGACCTTTCTCGACGGCAAACTGCGCGGCCAGCAGGCCAGCGTCGATCTGCCCCGCGCCTGTCTGGTGCTGAACGACAGCGAAGGGCTGGTAACGGAGCAAGTGCCCGTGGGCAGCGTGCCAGTGACCCTGCAGGCCGATATCCAGGTCGGCCCCCCTGCGTTCGATGCGGTGCTCGCGCTGCTGGGGCAGGTCGACGCCGCACAGGTTCAAGCCTATGTGGATCGTCTGCCGACACAATGGCAACTATCTGTTCTCGATGCCCTACTGGCGGGATCTTCGACGCCTGAACTGGACGGTGCCAGCCCGGAACTGATGGAGGCGCTGCCCCTGGAGCTGATGGCGCAATTGGATGCCCCCGCAGCCTTCATTGCGCTGCATACCGCGCCCGTCAGCCAAGTCCTGGCGGGTGTGCCCGTGCTCGATCTGCAGATTACCGGTGACGCCAGCCTGGATCCGCGCCTGTTCGCCGGCATTGGAATTCAGCGCGCCGGCGCCAGCAGCCCTGAACTTCTCCATGAGCAGGTCACGCCGGTGGCCGGCACCGGCAACATCGTCCTCAACCTGAGCGGCGTGAGCACCCGCCTGCAGCCGGGCGATCAGGCTGGCGTGCTGCTGTACGGCTATCATCCACAGTATGCCCGCAGCTACAGCCGGACCGAGAGTCTGGTCAGTCTTTTGGGTACGGTCAGCCTGCCCCTTCAGTAAACGGCAGTCCGGATACCGCGTCATATTGGCGCGGTGTCACTTCCCATCCAACTATTTTCTATCCGACCATTCTCTATCCGACTATTCTCCAACCAACTATTCTCCAGCCAAGTCGGTCCCTGCCAACTCGGCCTCGTCCTGATACTCCGGCACGGTACAGCGCCAGCCCAGTTCATCCTTGATCCGCAGGCGCATGGCGTCGGCCGCCGCCGGTTCGCCGTGGGTCACGAAAGTCATCTTCGGTGCCTGCTTGAAATGTCGCAGCCAATCGATGATTTCGGTTGCGTCCGCATGGGCGGACAGCGAATCGAGGCTGTAGACCTCGGCACTCACCGGATAATAGCCACCGTGGATCTTGATCTGAGGGGTGCCCTGCACCATGGCGCCACCTCGGGTGCCTGGCGCCTGGAAGCCTGGAAAGACAATGGAGTTGCGGTGATCCGGTGCGAGCGCCTTCAGATGATGCAGCACGCGACCGCCGGTCGCCATGCCACTGGCGGAGATGATGATGGCCGGATAGCGCTGGGCGCACAGTGCAATGGATTCCTCCACCGTCCGCACGAAATGGGTGTTTTCGTCGATGGCCTGGCATTGCTCATGGGTCAGCCGATGCTCCTTGTGGAAGCGGCCGAAGATCTCGGTGGCCCGCACCGCCATGGGGCTGTTGAGATAGACGGGCACATTGGGAATCTGCCCCTGGGCCTTGAGCTCATGCAGGATATACAACAAAGCCTGGGCCCGGCCCACGGCAAAGGATGGAATCAGCACGATACCGCCACGGGAGACCGTCCTGTTCACAATATCCCGCAGCAACGCGGTGGCGTCGGTCTGGTCGTGGCGGCGATTGCCGTAGGTTGATTCCACCACCAGGTAATCGGCCTCCAGCACGGGCTCCGGTGGCTCCATGATCAGGTCATCGGGGCGTCCAAGATCGCCGGAGAACACCAGCTTCTGGCGCCCATCCGCGAGCTCCACGGTGGAGGCGCCCAGGATGTGGCCAGCCGACCGAAACAGACAGGTCAGCCCCTTGATCAGGTTGGCCTGCTCATGAAAATCCACCGGCTCCAACCGCTTCAGGGAATGCACCGCATCCTCTTCGGTATAGAGCGGCAGCGCCGGGGAATGTTTCGAAAAGCGCCACTTATTGGCCAGTCGCGCGTCTTCCTCCTGCAGAAACCCCGCATCCGGCAGCAACACCTTGCACAGTTCCTGGGTGGCCTTGGTGCAGTAGACCGGCCCGTTGAAGCCATTCTTAACCAGCGCGGGTAGATAACCACTGTGGTCGATATGGGCGTGGGTCAGTACTATCGCATCGATATCGCGGGGGTCGAACGGCATGGCCTTCCAGTTGCGCTCCCGCAGGTTCTTAACGCCCTGGTACATGCCGCAGTCAACCAGAATCCGCCGCTCCTGATGCTCGATCAGATACTTGGAGCCGGTAACGGTGCCGGCAGCGCCGAGAAAGGTCAGTCGTTGCATTAGAACCCCTTAAGTCAGAAAATGAGTCGCTGGATTGCGCCACCCTCGGCGCCTTATGCTTATAGTCTTATGCCATCAGCCTAAAACAAAAGACACCGCTTTGGCTTGATCCTTCGCAATTATTTTCGGATAGCTGGCCTACACTTGGCCTTTCATGGCTCAGCTCAGCACCTGGTACCCCTTGATGGATCACCCCGGCAACACCACCCACAACTTTCTC
>CAYXVO010000235.1:0-5060 GCA_964467875.1 uncultured Pseudomonadales bacterium
TGAACTGCACACCAAACAGGGGACCACCAGGCTGGTTCATCTCGCCCGGGTTGAAGTGCTCCTGCACGATCTGTCCAGCGGTGCGGGTGCTGAAGGCATTGCCCTCGCTGGACAGATAGGCACCGGTGACGGCCTTGCTGATGGCGGCCAAGGTGTCGGCAACGCCGGGCAGGATAATGCCTTCCAGGCCACCCTCTACATCCGGGGCGACATCCACATTTCCCGTTGCATTGGACTGAATGACCACGCTGTCGCCGTTGGCGCCGTTCATGCGGTAAATCGCCAGAATGTTACCCACCCGGTCGCTCACCGCGATGGTGGCGGGCTTGCCCTGGGCCTGGGCTTCCGCCACGGCCTGCGCCAGCACCCGTTGCACATCCGCAACCGTGAGGGCAACGCCGGCGTCGGCGCAATGCCCGTCGCAGGCGACCGAATCGCCGACTTCCGGCGTGTCGCGGCCCGAGCCACCACCGCAGCCGGTCAAAAGCAATCCCAGGAGTGCCCCGGCACTCACCGCGCACACCAATCGCCGGTGTCGCCACCGCGTCTGCTGCTGGTCCTTCATGCGAACGTCCTCAAGGTTTAACCGGATTATGAATGGCTTGATTCAGGGCCGCCTTAATCACCGCCTGCTCCGCCGGCAGGTTCACGGGCGACTGGCTTGGCGCGGGCATTTTGTGCGGCATCGCCATGCCAGGCCGGGCTTGATAGCTGCCCTGCCAAAGCTGGCCCTTACCCTGCAAATGATCGTTGTGGTAGCTGTGACAACCCACGCACCCAGTGGCGATCTTGAGGGCTGCGCCCTGCTCACCGGCGTGGCATTGCTGGCAGTTGTCGAGATCCGGCATCAGCACGTCGCTGGCCTCTTTGGACTCGGTGGCCAGGTGGCAGTCGACACACTCGGTTTGCACGTGGGCCTGGTGATCGAAGACCGACTTGGGCATCCAGTGCTCGGTCAGGCGCACCGGCAAGACATCCCAACGTTCGGCGCCCTTGGCCTTGGCATTGACTGTCACCTCGTGACAGGACTGGCAAGCGCTGCCCTCCAGCAGATCCTGGGTCGCCTTGAGGGCGCGGGCATCAGCCCAACGCTCCATGGCGGCGTAGAATTCCTTAGTGGGCTGGCCGGGACGGCGCGCGTCACGACGCAACTCCAGCACCGACTCCACCGGTCCGCCCTGGATTGCGTAAAGTCGCGCATAGTATTCCTCCAGGGAACGCAGCACCTGGGCTGGTTCGGCATGGGGCACCTGACGCTCGGGATCGGTCGGCTCAAAGGCCAGAGTATGGCAACTGCTGCAGTGGGTTTCCATGGAGATCGGCTGCATCAGACGCCCGTTCTGCTGGGGTTGATGACAGGCCGCGCACTCCAGCACCTGATTCCCGCGCGGGCTATCGATGCCCTCGGGGCTGAGGTGCTGGGCGTGGGAGAACTTGAGGTTCGACATTTCCGTCAGGGATTGCTCGCTCAATGCCAGACGCTCGGTCGTCCAGACCTGGCCCTGCTCATCCTTAGGCGTGACCAGGCTGACCTTGAACGACGGGTGTCCCGCGAAATCGGCTACATCGCGCAGCTCACTCGGCTCCGGCCAGATCTTGGCCAGCGCCTGGTGACAGTCAACACACTGGGCTTCATCCCGGCGCACCAACTGGGCCGGTTCATTGTGTTCGCGGTGGCAGCCGGCACAGGTGAACTCGCTAAAGGGCGAATTGTCCACCTGGGTCGAGGCGTGATCGGCCATCTTGTGGCAGGCATTGCAGGCCTGGTCCTCCACCTGCACGAAGGGTTTGGTGTGACACCCCTGGCAGTTGTCGCCGACGCCCGGCACATGGTGCACGGAGCTCAATGGTCCCGTGCTCCAGATGGCATCCGTCATCGGCAGCCAATGGGGCCGCTCCTCGCCTGCCGTATCCGGCCACAAAGACCAGGTCAGGGGCAAACCAAGCCCCAGGACCAGGACCGTCACCATCAACAGCCAGCTCCAGCGGCGCTTGGTCAAGCCGGCGGTTTCCAGCGACATGGCACCCGGAACAAAGGACAGGCCCTCGTCAGCCTCGTCCTCGGCGGACTCCAGGGTCAGGGCCACATCGAACCCCTGCGGGGCCTGTATCAGGGTCAGGGTATGCGCACCGATTCGAATCCGGTCGTTGAGCTTGAGGGTGGCATTCTTGACCTGCTTGTCGTTCACAAACAGCGCCGCATCCTCTTGTGCACGGATGCGGATCTCGCCCTTGGCCAGGCTGATTTCCGCATGCAGTTCCCGCACGCGGCTGCCTTCCAGATGCAGTATCGTTTCCGCGCCCCGCCCCAGGGTCAGCGCATCGGCACGGTATTCGACGTCACGGGTTTCGGTGGTGCCCGGTCGGACCGCCACCTGGGTTCTTACTAAACAGCGCATGGGCTCACCAATAGAAAAAGACACTGAAGATGTGCGCACTGAGCGCAATCAGGAGTGCCAACGACAGTGGCACATGCACGAACAACCAGAGCCGCAGCCAGCCCTGCAGGCGAATATCCTGGCGGACAGACTGCAGCAGCGCCTTGCGCCGCGCGAACAACCAGAGCAACTCTTGCAGGCGGATTGCTTCTTGACCGCCGGGACTGCGCGCCAACCGCTGGGCCAGAAAGCCAACGATCCGCTTCTGATCACGATTCCGAACCAGCCGCTGGGAGGTCGACCCATCGCCCGGCAGTTCAACACCGGAGCGGTCGCGACCGCTCAACTGGCGCCAGAGGCCACCGCCGACCCGGGTGCGGGAAATCGCACTGCGCACGGCATCGTTCACATCGGGATGCACCTGGGCTGCAAGCTTCATGCACTGGCGGTCGACCTCGGCGACTTGCCCAAGCAATTCGTCACGGCTCTGGCCGCCACGGTTGCGAGCCATCTGAGGCGGCAGGCTGACATAGGCCCACAGCCCGACAAAGCCACTCAGAATCACCACCACCATCAAGCCATAGGCCAGGGTGTGCAGGTTCCAGCCCACCTGAAAGGCCGCATGCAGGGTCGCTACCAGCAGCAGCGCCGCGCCCAGATACACGTGAGCCGACACCCAACCCTGCAAGGTGCCGCTGCCGGTGGCGTATTTGCGCTTACGGATGCCGAGCCAGAGCAGCCAGACGATCAATAGCGCACCCACCGTGCCGAGGGTATAGCCTTGCCAGGTGCCACCGTTACGCGGCTGCCCCACGGGCGCCCAGGCGTAAATCACCAGGCTGGCCACCATCAGGAGCAACGCCCACCAGGCGTAGCGATACTGGCGATATGCCAGCAGGGAACGATGAAATTCCGCGGGAGCCACACGCATCAGCGATCCCTCAGCCGTTGTGAAACCAGATCGTTGAAGCGGGCCGGCTCAATCCGCACCGCCGCGCCCGTGGGACAGGCCCGCACGCAGGCGGGACCGGCCTTCACATCCTTACAGGCATCGCACTTGACGGCCTTTTTGACCGCGTTGCTGTCATCCGTGTGGCTGCTATCGTGGTGCTGGCCAGGACCACTGCCGGCGCCAAACAGCAGCCAGCTGAAAAAGTTGGGCTTGGGCGGCGCCGGATAGGCCAGCTTGATCACGTCGTAGGGGCAGTTCCGCTCGCAATTACCGCAGCCAATGCAGGTATCCTGAATATAGACCTCGCCCGAGGCCATGCGGTGAATGGCATCCGGCGGACAGTCCTTCATGCAGTGGGGCACTTCGCAATGGCGACAGGCGATCGGCAGATGAACGGACGCAAAGGACGGGCCGGCGGCCCGGTCCAGACGGGATACGCCCTGATGGGTCTCGGCGCAGGCCGTCTCACAGTTATCGCAGCCAACGCAGAGATCTTCGTCGATCACCAAAACATCGGTGGCCTCGCCCAATCCCTCATCCATCAGAAACGACAGCACGCCGCCATCCCCGATCTGAGCGGTCTGCTCGGTTTCCTTCACCAACCGCTGCTGGGTTCGTTGCTGGAGGGCCTCCACCAGATCCGGTGCCACCTGCAACAGCGCCTTCAGGCAACCACGATGGATCACCAGGGTTTCGGTGTAGATAGCGGCACGGGCCGAGGTCATACGCAGCGGGCTGCCCATCAGGGCCATTTCGCCGACGTACTGACCGGAGGGCACCTGGGAGAACACGATCTCGCGGCCATTCTCCTCTCGTGACAGCGTCACCGATCCGGTGCGGATCAGGTGCATGCTGTCGCCGGTCTCTCCTTCCCGGAACAAAAACTCACCCTTGTTGAAACTCTCCAGCTCGCACTGGCGGGCGATGGGCGCCAATTCCTCAAAACTCGCGTTGGGCGCGAAATTGCGTTGCAGGGCGCGCATGATGAAGACTTCATCGAGACCGCGCCGCACCAGCTCGTTGGAGTTGATGAGCTTGACCATGGTACGCCGGGGCGTTTCCACCAGCACACAGTCGCGCCCGGCCTGGGCGGTGCCGGTGCGGCGCTGGCCGGTCATCAGCCCCAGCTCGCCATGGAACTGGCCGGATCGCAGTGTCACTTCCTGGCCGTCTTCGCCAGTGACCAGCAACTCGCCGTCGACCACCGTAAAGAAACTGTTGGTGAAATCACCCTGGCGGAACAGCACATCGCCCTGCTTGAGTGCTTCGCCGCTGCCGGGGGGATAACTGGCGCCAATCGTCACCACCCGGGAATCCAGCATGAGTTCGCGAAACTGCAGCGACGTCAGCGCCCGAAACATGGGAATGCGCTGCTGGAACAGGGTCAGGGACTCGTCCACGTCCATGCCGTACGGCAGTTCGTTGAGTTTGACCTCCAGCAAGGGGTGGTCGGCGGGTTGAACCGGCTCGCCCAGGATGTGCTCGATGACCTCATAGCCCTGGTTCATGGCCTGCTTGATCAGCGGGTTGCCAGCCAGAGCGCCGAGCACATACAGACCCGGCACGTTACTCTCGTACTTGGCGGAGAGTTCCGGCACGGCATTGGGGTTGGCGTTTGGAAACTGGATGCCGCAGGCTTCGACGAAGTCGCGCGGGGGCACCGCGCCCAAACGGGCGATAATGCGATCGCAGGGGATCTCCTGCTCGCCGTCGCGGGTCTTGATAACCAA
>CAYXVO010000236.1:0-5058 GCA_964467875.1 uncultured Pseudomonadales bacterium
AGGTCGCTGCCCAGTCGTGCAATTTGCCAACTGCCTGAAGGTAATGATTTTGGATCGCCAATAAGCGTTATAACTGCCACTAGAAATCCTGCCAAGATAGAAAAGACGGTAACAATAACGTTGATTGCGTCTTGGTTTCCGTGAATTAGCGGTTGCCCAAAGTATGAGGCAAGTAAACTCCATAATATGACGCATACTGCGTATTTGACTTTATCCCTGTCGATTTCTTTTTTCATTGAGTAAGCACGCCTTCGGCATTCAGGCGGTCAAAATAGTCTTTCAGTTTTGACCATGCGGATTCCCTGCTCAAGGATTTTCCAAGAGTCTTTACTCTAAATGAATCAGATACTCTGATTTCTTCAGATGTGATCCGGTTGTTTGCTCCTGTGATGATCACAAAACCATTCTCATTGCTACTTTCAAACTCTTTGATTACTTGCTCCGCAGTCTTTTTAAGTCGCTTTTTTCCACTTTCTCCAAAATGTGGCTCTTTTGAGTGTTTTTTTGCTTCCCGGCCGTCGAATCGGATGGATATTCTTAGGCTTAAATTCTCCTTCTCTTTAATTTCTTTTAGGTCGCTATCCTTGCCAAATAAGGACGCTAACTCATCCGCTAGCATCTTTTTTATTCCAGAGATCTTCGGCTTTGCTTTGTCAAGATGGATTAGGCTTGCCTCATAAAGAGATGTCTCTAGGTCAACTTCCTTGACGCCTTCTTCCTGGATCATTTTTAGTTTGCTCGCTTTTGCAACTTTATCCAGTTCGAAAGTTTTGGCTATTTCTTTTTGGTCAGAGGCACGAAGGATATTCCAAATATATATTTCGGCAGATTTTTCTCTCGTGCTTGATGGGCATATAATTACATGGTTCCCGTTAATGTAGGCAAATAGGTCTCCGTCTAGATAGTCATTTCCCTCAGGGGCGTCTTGCGTTGAAACATTTGAAATTTTTGCGGCCTTGTCTGCCTCAATTATTGATGTTGCTTCGCCAGGTGTACATGACGCTATCTGCAGATATATGCCATTATCTATCTTGAAGTTAGCTCCTCTAATTTCGGCGCCAGAGCCAACTTTAAACGTCCTTCTCCCAACTGTATCAAGCTTATCGTGAGCAGCTTCTAAAAGTTCCTGAAGACTAGCTTTTCCTTGTCCTTCCCATTTAGCTCTACGGTAGTAAAACTTCTTAGTCTTGGATTCTGGCCTCTTACCTGCCACTTAGGATACTCCTAAAAAGAATTTTGAATGTCCGAAGGAACGCTGCACCAACGTGTATATGTGGAATGTTCGTGATTTGAACATGGCGTCATCTTTCCGTCTATGAAAAAAGCCCGCTCTTGTGAAATTCATTCGGCGTTATTTACCGCAGCCAAAAATCACGCGGCCTAAACCCCCACCAACCGCAACCCCCGAACCCCCATCCGCAACTCCTGCCCATCACACAACCGCGCCAGCTCCGCCATGCTCCGATAACACTGATACCGCACCAACCGGCCACTCTGCCTGGCGATCTCCAGCACGGAGCGTGGCGCAAGCCCGGCCGCGCTGAACTCTTCATTCTCTTTCACCACCTTCCACTCCACCGCATAGGCCCGCAGGCTGCGTTCGGTGCCGCCCAGGTACACGGGGATCTGTTTCGCCAGTTGCAGCAATTGGGCGACGGCTTCGCCGCAGCGTTGGGCGGCGTTGTCGATCACCGGGGGCAGGGCGCGGCGGAAGTCTTCGTCGTCTTCGCTCAAAAGGCTCTCCAGCACATGGCTGTAGAGGTCGATGGTGAGCAGACAGTCCGCCAGTTGGCGGCAGGCGCGCAGGCTCTGGAGGTGCTTGCGGGCATGCAGCGCGTCGGCTTCCGGCATGGCCTGGATGGCGAGGCTGATGCGCTGGGCGAAGAGTTGGTCAATTGGTCGCAGGGCGCGCTCGAATCCGCTTAGATTGTGCAGGGCGTTGCGGATGGTCTGGTTCGCTTGGGCCACGTCCTGGCCGGGCAGACCAAAGGACTCCGCCTTGATGCTGATCTTGGCTTCCAGGTAGGCCCGGCCCAGGTGCATGGACTCCAGCTTGCCCAGGTGGTCCCAGTAGGTCTTGCTGTGGTGGCGCTGCTCCGGCAGTTGGGCGCGCAGGCGGTCGACGAGGGCTTGCAGGTCTTCGCTGGGCGTGTCACTGACATCGAGCCACATGAGGCGGTCGCTGTAGCTGCCGTTGAAGTAGCGGGCCAGCGCTTCATCGCTTTCGTCGCGGGCCTTGCCGATGGCGAGCACATTCTGGTTGGCGGTGAGGTGGCGCTTGGCGTCCTGGATGCCGTAGAGGGCGTATTCGCGCAGGGTGATGGTGTGGCAGAGCTGTTCGAAGTTGGGCAGCAGGTCGCTGGCGGGCAGATCCAGCCGGTAGATGCCGGGGTACTGGTAGGTCTGCGCCTGGCAGATGCGGTCGTTGTCGGCGGGGTGGGTGTCCCACAGGTTGGTTTGCTGCTCGTTCATGTGGCGCAGCACGCGCTCTTGTTCCTCGGCGCTGAGTTCGTCGGTGAGCTGGGCGATGGCGCTGGGCAGGTCGTCCATCAGTTGCTGATCGCCCCAGGCTTGGCGGTTCGCCTGGTGCGCCTTGTGGGCGCCGAGGCCGAGTTTATGCAGGCGTTCGGCGGTGCCCTGGAAGCGGTCGCTGCCGGCGATCCAGCACTCGTAGCGGTCGGCGTCGTATTCCATGTCGCGGGACATGCGGCGGGTGGCCCAGAGGGTGAAGTGGAACAGGCCGGTGAAGAGCTTGCGCACCAGCCAGATCATGCCCTGGGTGGCCCACAGCATGAGGTTGATGACCCAGAAGGGGGATTTGGCGTGCCAGCGGGCGAGGCGGTCGTCCCAGGCGTCTTCTTCAAAGGCGCGGCTGGCCATCCAGTAGTTCACCTGGTTCACCACATGGTCGGTGAGCATGGCGATGGGCTGGGCGAAGTGGCCCAGTTCATGGCCGATCACGCCCACCAGCTGGCGGCTGTTGAAGCCGGCGATGAGCGGCATGCCGACGGTGAGCACCAGTTCCCGTCGCAGCAGGCTCTGCAGGCCATGGCGGGGGCCAATGGAGGCGTTGACCTCGTTGTTCAGCCGGATCTCGGCAATGGCCGGCAGGCCCATGCGCTCGCACATGACCGCGACCAGGTCATAGAGGCGGCGGTATTTGCGTGGGTCCAGCACCAGGTCCTGGCTCTGGCCGTAACGGATAAACAGGGGTCGGGCCAGAAACAGCAAAAACACGATGGCCACAAACGGCGGCGTGACGGCGGCAATGAGCCGGCCCATGGAGTTGTGAATGGTCGGCAGCAGCGCGGGCAGCTCGTTCAGATACCACACCAGCCCCGCCACCACGGCGAGCATCAGGCCCAGGTATATCAGCGGCGCGAGCAGGCTCAAACACAACACGCCTATCAGACCCAGCTTGTAGGACGCACTCACCGGCAGGCGGGGAATGGGCTCGGCGAAGATGGCTTCGAAATCAGCGCGGGTCAGGCCCTTGTCGCGGCGCTTGGCGGTGGTGATGGGGGCTGGTTCTTCCGTTGGTGCTGGTGCTGGTGCTGGTGCTGGTGCTTTGGGCTGAGGCTCAATCGATACTTGAACCTGGGGCGGTGCGCTGGCTTCCAGCAAGGCATCGAGGCCGGTGGCGCGCAGGACGTTGAGGTAATGCTCTGCCTGAGGCTGGGTGAGGCCGTCCTTGAGGATGACGCGGCTTTGCAGCAGGCGATCCAGTTGGTTCGGCTGCAGCTTGAGCCGCTTGCTGAGGGCTTCGCGGGCTTGTTCGGGGGTGAAGCCGGCCAGCAACTGCCCGGTGCTGACGATGCGGAAGGTTGGGGTGTTGGTGGTGTGCTGCATCGGACTGCGTTCCAGATGGTTTAACGGGCGCAGTTGGCGTGGAGCGGTTGGGAATCTTGGGGCATGGTTGAAGCTCCTTTTCTGGTGTGGTCCTGGGTCGCAGTGGTGCGTTGGCGTGAGTGGTTGCCAGCGGTTGGTGCTTGAGGATTATTGGTTATGAGGAGAGTTTAGACGAGGTTTTCGGGTTGGGGGGCAATGAAGTGCGGGATGCGACGTGTCATATATAAAAAGTCGGGCTTTTTATGCATGTGGCTGCGGGACATCACAAATCCAGGTGCGTTTTAAAAGGAGTCCAATAAAGCGCTTTTTAACGCATTTGAATGAGCGCTATACTGTGCGATGACTAACAGCCATAGCGGAGTCGTACAATGCTAAACCGGATCATGACTGAAGCCTCCGTGCCAATCACTAAGTTTAAGCGCAATCCGTCCGCCATTATGGCGGAGTCCAAGGGGCAACCTGTCGCTGTGCTGAACCACAATGAAGTTGAGTTCTACGCCATGCCCGCAGCTCTCTTTGAGCAACTCATGGATCAACTGGAAATGGCCCAACGGGATTCCGCAGATCTCAGATCGGTCGACGCTCAGTTCAAGCCCAGTGCCGCCAGGCTCCGAGAGATCGCAAAAGGCTGTGCCACGGACTTGCTTGATCCGGAGAAGCGTGCGAATCAATGGTAAAGGTTGTCGCAAGTAAAATACTTCGGGAACGGATGCCCGAGGCGGAACTGAGGGCGTTGGTCGCGGATTTCAAACATTACAAAGAGACCGACGATCTACCGAGTACGTTTGGGCGGGACGCCCCCTTCCATCGCCCGTCAGCAGCCAGGCAAGCGGAGCTCAGTCACATCCATCTCAATGATGGCGCGCCCTGGCACGTTCGAGCCATTCAGTACGCCCGTACCAGCGATACATTTCTTGTTTACTGCCCCGGCTTCACGAACCCTGATGCTTATGCGCTGATTGCCATCATAGAGCCTAAAGCTCATAAGCAGTCTGAAAGCATCGATCTAATGAATGCTCTAGCGGAAGTTGCAGAACAGTTTCGAGCGCGCTACTGAGCGTAAAAGGGGACAGAGTACTTGTTAACTGACCAGTTTGCTCACGCCTTTCGAAATTAAATTCAATCTTCCTCCTTATTTAGGCCCTTTCCCCCGCCAGGCCTATTTAATTCGAGCCAGCGAAGCGGCTATCGGATTGAAATGCTCCTTTT
>CAYXVO010000237.1:0-5044 GCA_964467875.1 uncultured Pseudomonadales bacterium
CGATGTCCAGAAAAAAGGCTTTTTGAAGAGGATGTTTGGAGGCAATGCATGAGCCTGTTCGACTACTTCCGCAGTAAAAAACCGGACACGGCGTCCCTGGCGAGAGAGCGTCTCCAGATCATCGTCGCCCACGAACGGGGCAAGCGGAATCAGCCTGACTATCTGCCGCAATTGCAGCAGGAGCTGATCGAGGTCATCAGCAAATATGTCAAAATTGACCGGGATATGGTCCAGGTCCAGTTGGACAAGAATGACTCCTGCTCGGTTCTGGAGCTGAACGTTACCCTACCGGAATGATGGCTCTGGATGAACCGCTAAGGCGGTTCATCCCTTCCCGCTGCTTACTCAACGCCTCTCCTCTGTCTGATTCCCCGCAGTTGTTTCAGTCTTACCATTTAGCATAATGGTCTTCCACCACGCCTGGCACCTGGTCAAGCTCAATGCGCTCGCCATCGGGCCCGACAACGACCCCCCGATAAAACCCAAAGAATTGTCGAAAATTCGTGGCAAGCAGCAGTGCGTTCATTTTTTCACTGCGCGCACCCAAGGGCTCGAATTCCAGGTCGACCCGACCATCGGCCGTGCGAATCCGCCAGGGCGTGTCTGGCTGATAGCGGTTGAATTCAAATTGCGCCAGGTCCAGCCGCGACAGCTGTGAGTCGAGCCAAAGTGCATTTTCCGTGACGCCGGTTTCGTTGACGCCGGCCGCCAGGTTCAATCCGAGGGAGCGGCCATCGGGCAGGCACAGGCTCAGACTGCTCCAGTTCCAGGCAGTTTCCCGCCGCATGAAACCGCAACTCCAGTCATAACTGGCGCGACAACGGGCATCCAGTTCAAATCGGCGCCGGGGGCTGCTGATATGGCCGGACACCACCAGCCCGGCGGCTTTTTGGGTATAGACCCACCCGTTATAGCCCGCCCGCGCGCATACACGCAGCGGCTTGAAGCCGGGCGTTTCGCGCATCTGACTGAAAACCTCCAGCCGGCCGGGTAGCTGGACCCGGACATCGCGACTGCGAACCGCCCCATGGGCATCAATACTGAATCGGCTACGACCTCGACGGAAATAACTTTCCCCCTCATCCGGCGTGGTCGGAATGCCGACACCGAACGCGCCCGGTATCAGGAAGCTGAATTCCTCGAGTCGTCGCGTATTGAAGTCATAGACATAGGCAAACGCATTGCCCACCAGTTTTAGATTCACAATGGCGATTCCGCCAATGAAATCCGGGCCGGTCAACCCGACGAACTGGAACTGATTGAAACCC
This sequence comes from uncultured Pseudomonadales bacterium, assembly GCA_964467875.1. Taxonomy (GTDB): domain Bacteria; phylum Pseudomonadota; class Gammaproteobacteria; order Pseudomonadales; family Oleiphilaceae; genus JAEZAA01. The sequence continues at coordinate 1,269 of CAYXVO010000237.1, forward strand.
AGGTGCTTGCGCAATTGGTTGAGGGGCTTATCCATGGCGTTGCGCAGGTCATAATCCAGATAATTGATCTGCCCCACCGGCTGATCCATCACACCATAGCGGGGCACGCCCTGGGCGTTGATCAGATCGCTGGCGAACGGCTCCGGGGCCTCTGTCATGGTTATCTCCACCTGTGCAATAAAGCTCTGCTATTAAAGCCCTGTAATAAACCTGCGCAATAGACCTATGCAACAAGGTCGATGTGAGCCAGTTCCGGCTTAGGGGGCTCATCTGTCAATTGGCCCATGTTACTATATCGACCCCGTGGTCAGGCCAGCGCCAGGAGATGGTCGGCTGGCACGGTTTAGTCTGGCGAGTCCTGTTGATGACCGCGACTACAAGAAAAAGGCACCTGGACCCGGTGTCAGTGCCAAAACCGATCGCCGTCGAGGCGCCTCTGCCGTGCAGGATGCACGGCCGGCTCCTTGACCTTACTCAACATTGATCAGTGAATGATGGAATCATATGCCCTGTCTATCCCCGTCTAGTTCGTTCAGGCGCCCGCTCTATCCCATAATCTGGATGATCCTGGCGCTGGCCAGTCCACTGGCGGCTGCCGAGCTTCCACTGGAATCACCGGCGTGGCGTCTGCACACGGATCTCGACGGCATCCGCATTTATATGAAGGACCAGCCAAATTCAGACGTACAGGCATTCAAGGCCATTGCCGTCCTGGCCGCTCCCCTGGAAAACCTCATGGCGGTGATGGCCAATCCCCTGTCCTGTCCGGAATGGGTGCATGGCTGTGTCGAATCCAGGGGCTTTGACGAAACCAGTTTCACCCACCGCTATGGCTACTCCGTCAACGATCTTCCCTGGCCAGTTCAGGATCGCGATTCAGTGCTTTTTATCCACACATCCAACAATCCGGACAGCGGCACCATCACCATCGATATGTGGGGGGTCGCCGATAAACTGCCGAAGCAAGACGGTCTGGTGCGTATCCATCAGGCGGAATCCCGCTACATATTCCGCTCCCTGGATGACACGACCACGGAGGTGACCTGGCTGCAACACGCAGAGCCGGGCGGTTCCATTCCTACCTGGTTGGTGAATGCACTGCTGGTAGACCTGCCCATGAAATCGTTGCAGGCCCTGGAAAAGATCGCCCGTACCGAGAAATACCAGGGCTTTCAAATACTCTATGACGACCAGCGCCAAATCACCGGCGTCGCGCCCCGCTGAGCGAGCACAATTGGCTCCGACCGGTGTATCCCCATACCGGCCGGAGCCTTTCTGGTCTAACCTTAATCTCCGGGGAGTTCCAATCCGCTCATGGCGCCATGTAGAATCAGGATGCCATGCATACGACGCCAGGACCGCACTACATGACACTGACCGCCCGCGAAATTATGACACCGCACGTAAAGTCTGTGCCGGAGTCATGGCCGATGCAGCAATTTGCCGCGTTTCTAGCGGAGAACAGCATCTCTGGAAGCCCCGTGATCAACGCTGAAGGTGAGATTGTGGGTATCGCCACGCTCTCCGACATCGCCGATTTTCACCTCAACAAAGTCACGCACAATTACGAAAACCGGATGACACCGGAAGAAATCAGAGAAGCGCGACGCCTGCGGCAGTTCATTTTCGAGGAAATGCAGAAAATCCCGGTGGAAGTGCGCGACATCATGACGCCGATCGTGTTTTCCGTGAGCGAAGACGCCAAGGTACCGGACATTGCCCGAATCATGATGAAGGAACAGCTGCATCGGATTTTTGTCATGCGAGAGAATAAAGTGGTGGGCATCATCACCGCCTACGACATGCTCAAAGTCCTAGCTGAACTCTAATTTAGCACCAACGTCCAACTATTAATGCCAAACTAATGCCAAACTAATGCCAAACTAATGCCAAACTAATGCCAAACTAATGCCGGACTGTTGCCAGACCAATTGCTTCGCGAGCCACTGACAACACACGGGCTCGCTAACCCGCGCCGACCGACACGGCGGCGCCGGTGATGATACCAGCGACAGGTATTGCGACTGATTGCCGAAGCGTCGGCTGGTTAAGAATTCCATACCTATCGAGACACAATTTTCCGAAAAAATTTTTCCATAATCACCATCGGTAGCTATGATTGGTTTTGTAGACAGGAAAATCGAGGGCCCGATGCGAGCGCTACCATCCGGCCCTTGGCCCAGCCGCCCCTGAGAAAGATCGAGGTATTATGACCGGATCGCCTCTCCACCCCGAATCGCGCCACTCCGAAGCTGTCCACCCCGACCATAAAACCTACGTCCTCGACACCAACGTCCTCATCCACGACCCCAACGCCGTTCTCAACTTCGAAGAACACCAAGTCATTATTCCCATGACCGTTCTTGAAGAGCTGGATCAGCTCAAAAGCGGCAAACAGGCCGTGGCCGCGGACTGTCGCCAGGCCATTCGCCTGATCGACCGACTGCTGGGCGATGCCACGCCGAAGGAAATCGAAGCCGGGGTGCCGATTCGGCGGGAAAGTAAATCGCCGGCTCTGGGCACCATTTCCATCCTGATGAATCCGGGCCGCGCCCTGGTCGCGCCGCACCTACCGGAAAACCTCAACGACAACAAGATCATCAACGCGCTGGCAAACCTGCAAACCCTGCACAAGGAGCGTCAGATCATCCTGGTCAGCAAGGATATCAACATGCGCCTGAAAGCCAGGGCGTGCGGTGTCGAGGCGCAGGATTACCACACCGACCAGTTGGTCGACGACATCAGCTTGCTGCCCAAGGGTTACAAGGAATATCCCAACTCCTTCTGGGATCGGATCGAGAAGGTCGAGACCATTCAGCGGGAAGGTATCACCGAACATATTCTCAAGCGCACGGAAGAACTCGCCCACCTGACCCTGAACGATTTCATCATCGATCAGCAGGGGTTTGTGGCGCAGGTCGTGGAAGTTGAAGCAGATCGCCTCATTCTGGAAGATATTCGCTATGAGCGCCTGATGGAACAGCAGGCCTGGGGCCTGGCCCCACGCGACATTTACCAGGCGATGGCCCTGCACCTATTGATGGATCCCAATATCCATCTGGTCAACCTGACCGGTGCTGCGGGCTCCGGCAAGACCATTCTGGCCCTGGCCGCAGCGATCGAGATGACGGTTGCCAGCAAGCGTTACAGGCGCATCATCGCCACCCGCAGCACCCAGGGCCTGGATGAAGACATCGGCTTTTTGCCGGGCACCGAGGCGGAAAAGATGGAACCCTGGCTGGGCGCGATCACCGATAACCTGGAAGCCTTGCACGAAGACGACGAGAATGCGCATTCAAGTGTCGAATACATCCTGCAAAAGGTGCCGCTGCAGTTCAAATCCCTGAACTATATCCGTGGCCGCAGCTTCCAGCACAGCTTGATCCTGATCGATGAGAGCCAGAACCTGACCCCGCACCAGATCAAGACCATCGTCACCCGGGCCGGTAATGGCAGCAAGGTAGTCTGCCTGGGCAATCTGGCGCAGATCGACACGCCCTACCTGAGTGCCCCCAGCTCGGGTCTGACCTATATGACGGAGCGCTTTCGCGGCTTCCGCCACGGCGGCCGGATTCATCTGCAAGGGGTGCCACGCTCGGCATTGGCTGAATTTGCCGAGATGAACCTGTAGCAGCACGGCCGAGGCAGGCGCCCACCAGCGGGTGCCTGCCTCGGCAGCTTGGGCAGCTTGGGCAGCTTGGGCAGCTTGGGCAGCTTCAATCCAGCATCAACAAATCCGCATCCGGGTCCTGTAACAGGCCCGCCGCAAACTGCTG
>CAYXVO010000238.1:0-1716 GCA_964467875.1 uncultured Pseudomonadales bacterium
TTATCATCGCGAGAATCTGACCCACGCGATCACCTCCCAGGCCCAGTTGATTGCCTACAACAGCCTGGCGTCACTCACGTTCCGCGATCGTGACACCGCCACAGAAACTCTCTCGGCGCTCAACTCCGTGCAGGAAGTCATTGGCGCGGATCTCCTGGATGAGGACGGCGATGTCTTCGCCCAATACCGCACGGCTGATCCAATAGACATGCGGGATGCACAAGAGAGCGAAAGCTTCCTGCGCAATGGCCGCCTACTGTGGCCTCCCGCCCAGCCCAATGCCATTTTCACCGAGCATACGCTGCATGTGGTCGAGCCAATCGTGTTCGACGGCGAGCAATTGGGCAGCGTCTATATACGCACCAGCTTGCTTCCATTTAAGGAACAGCAGAATCAACGCGCCCTGATCGTTGGTGCGATCTATCTCGCAACCTTTGTTCTGACCGCCCTGGCGCTGACGCGCCTGCAACGGGCGATCACCAATCCGATTCAGATGCTGAGCCGGATTGTGGCCCGGGTTGCCTCGAGCAATGACTACAGCCTACGGGTCTACCATCAGAGTTCGGATGAAATTGGCGCGCTCGCCCAAGGCTTCAACGAAATGTTGAACCAAATCCAGAAGCGCGACGAGCGCCTGAGCGAATACGGCGAAAGCCTGGCCCGTGAAGTCGCGCGCCAGACGGCAGAGCTGCGAAGCTCCAACCAGGAATTGGCCAATACGGTAAAAGCTCTGCAGGCAGCCAATGCCACCATCCACGAAAAAGAACGATCACGGTTACTGGCGGAGTCGCGGGAAAAGGCCAAGGCAGAGTTTCTGGCCCATATGAGCCATGAGTTGCGCACGCCCATGAATGGCATTCTCGGCATGCTCAGCCTGCTACGGGAAACCAGTACGGACGCCGAACAAGGCAATTACGTGGAGGTGGCCAGCGAATCCGCCACCCACCTCCTCGCCTTACTGGACGATATCCTGGACTACTCCAAAGTCGAGGCGAGCACTAATTCGTTCTCCTCCGTTGATTTCGACCTGCAGGAAGAAGTGGACGAAGTGCTCGAGTTACTCGGCGAAAACGCCCTGGCCAAGGGTGTCGAAATCACCGCAGTCCAGCATACACCCATCCCTCATTACGTCATCGGCGATCCGGTCCGGGTCAAACAGCTGATCACCAACCTGGTGGGCAATGCCATCAAGTTTACCGCCCAAGGTTACATCCGGATTGGCCTTTCGGTGATCGAAACGACCGAACTACGGACTTGCATCCAGATTGATGTGGAAGATACCGGCATCGGCATTCCCGAATCCGCCCATGCCGCCGTTTTCGAAGCCTTCGCCCAGGTCGATTCTTCCACCACCCGGCGTTATGGCGGCACCGGACTCGGCCTTGCCCTGTGCAAGCGGATTGTGGAAGACATGGGTGGTTCCATCAGGCTCAAGTCTATCGAACAAAAAGGCAGCTGTTTTAGCCTGCGACTTCCCTTTGGCCATTCGTCCCGCATACGCCCTGCCAGCGATCTGGACCATAAACTCTCCGGCTTAAAAACCTGGATTCTGACGCCCAGTCCGCTCATCCAGGACGCTTTGAGCCAACGCTTCCTGCGCTCGGGACTAGAGGTTCACACCCCGTCCTCGGTGCCTGAGGCCATCAGGGCCATGGCGGGTAACGACGTGCCTATTCAGTTCCTGTTTATGGACATCGGTCAGATGGAGCCGTCGGC
>CAYXVO010000238.1:1726-5008 GCA_964467875.1 uncultured Pseudomonadales bacterium
TCGGCGTTGGATGGGCTGCATGAAGAGGTTGCTCGACTCAATGGCAAGCTTATCCTGGTGGGATCCCACGGCCAACGTATCGCCTGGGCTGAAGCCAGGCCGCAGGGATACGACGCCTTTCTCGCCAAGCCTTTCCGCTGCAAGGCGTTGCGGATACTGTTCTCCCGCCTGCTGGACCTGGAAGTGCCCAAGACGGACGCCAGTCTGGTGCAGGTGCTGCGCCGCGACCTGCAACAGAAGCGGTTCCGTCTCCTGGTAGTGGAAGACAACCTGGTGAATCAGAAAGTAGCCAAGGGCCGCCTGACCAAACTAGGCCATGATGTCGTCATGGCGGAAAATGGCGCCCAGGCCCTGGAACTGGTGCAACGGGAGCAATTCGACCTGATCTTCATGGACTGCCAGATGCCGATCATGGACGGCTATGAAGCGGCGCGGGAAATTCGCAAATGCAAACTGGCCGATAGCACGCCCATCATCGCCATGACGGCACACGCCATGCTGGGAGACCGCAACCGCTGTATCGAAGCCGGCATGGACGACTACCTGGCGAAACCCGTCACCCAAGAAGTCTTTATCGGCGTCTTGCACCACTGGCTGATTGCCCGCAAACATCGCCCGACGGGAAGTCCGGCCACGCTCCCCGCGCCCTGAAAGAACAAGGCCTGGTTCAGGCCCCTCTCGGTCTAACGGGACGAATGGGGCACCGGATCCGACCAAAGACGCCCGTCCCGCGCCAGCAGCAATGTCGCGGCCGGTGGCCCCCAGGTTCCAGCGGTATAGAATTCCGGGCGAGCGTCGGTCTCGCGCCATTGGCTGATGACCGGGTCCAGCCACTCCCAAGCCGCGAACAGCTCATCCTGCCGCACGAACAAGGTTTGATTCCCGCCCAGCACGTCGCTCAATAACCGCTCGTAGGCATCGGGGACACGGGCATGGCGCGCCCGTCCCGAGCTAAGGCTGAGCTCCGTGGCGCGCACGCCCATGCCAGGGCCAGCCCGCTTTTCAAACAACTGCAAGCGGATTCCCTCGTCCGGCTGTAGGCGAAACACCAGCCGGTTGGCCATTGGGTACTGTGGGTTATCACCGAAAATGGAATGGGGCACTTCCTTGAAATGCACCACGATTTCACAGGCTCGTTGCCCCAGGCGCTTGCCCGTGCGGAGGTAAAAGGGTACGCCCGCCCAGCGCCAGTTCTCGATGTCTGCCCGCAAGGCGATAAAGGTCTCGGTACAACTGCAGGGGTCGACGCCGGATTCCTCGGTGTACCCGGGGACCGAACGACCTTCAGCAACGCCCGCCTGGTACTGGCCTCGTACGACCCGCTCCTGAATCAGTGCCGGCGTCAGGGGTTTCAGTGCCCGCAACACCTTCACCTTCTCATCGCGTACGGAATCGGCGCTTAAACGAGAGGGTGGCTCCATCGCCGTGATGCACAGCAATTGGAGCAAGTGATTCTGTAACATGTCGCGAAGCGCACCCACGTTCTCATAGAACTCGGCCCGCTCTTCCACGCCCAGCGTTTCCGAAATCGTGATCTGGATATGGTCGATGTACTTGTGATTCCACTGGGACTCGAAGATGGTGTTGGCAAAGCGCAGCACCAGCAGGTTCTGAACCGTCTCCTTACCCAGGTAATGGTCGATACGGTAGATCTGCTGTTCCGCGAAGTTTTCCCGCACCTGGTTGTCGACCGCGCGAGCGCTCGGGAGATCCTTGCCGATGGGCTTTTCCAGCACGATCTTGCTGGACCCGTTGGCTATCCCCGAAGCCCGCAGGTTTTCACTGATTGGCGCGTAGAGATCCGAGCGTGTGGCAAGATAGAAAACCCGACTTTCCACTTCCGGGTCCAACACCGCCCGAAGTCGGTCATAGTTGGCCGAATCCCGAGCATCCAGAGAAAGGTACTGTAACCGCGCCGCGAATGACTGCCACTGGCTTTGCTCAAGCGCCGCGCCCGCTCCCGCGGCTTCGAGCGCAGCCCGAATCTGCTTGAGAAAGGCGTCCTGGCTCAACTCGCTACGGGCGATCGCGATGATCCTCCCCCGTGGATCCAGACGCTGATCACGGTGCAAGTCATACAAGGATGGCATCAGCTTCCGTAGCGACAAATCGCCAATGCCGCCGAAAATAACCAGCTCAAAAGGCAGTGAGGACAACGCCATGATCATTTCCTCCGACAGTTGGAAAATCTTCTCTGCGTCAATACATTACACAGTAGCCTATGGCCACGGCCACGCCACTTTCGATACCAAAGCGAAACCAGCGCAAAACCAGATCTCGACCACCTCGTATCAAAGTTGCACGGCAAGCTGGCGATTACTTTCCACTAAAGGACTGATAAACTACCCGCACTCGGAATTTCAAGGAAGTTCATATGATCAACAAGTGTCTGTTTCCCGTCGCCGGTTACGGCACCCGATTCCTGCCTGCCACCAAGGCGATGCCCAAGGAAATGCTGCCCGTGGTCAACAAGCCGCTGGTGCAGTATGGCGTGGAAGAAGCGGTCGAGGCCGGCATCCATAATTTCGGTTTTGTCACCGGACGTGGCAAGCGCGCCATTGAAGACCATTTCGATATTTCCTACGAACTGGAGCATCAGATTCGGGGCACCGGCAAGGAAGAACTGCTTAAGCCCATCACCGACCTGATCGGCCACAACGAATTTTCCTATACCCGCCAAATCCACATGCGCGGACTGGGCGATGCCATTCTGTCCGGCCAGAACCTGGTGGGCGACGAGCCTTTCGCCGTGGTCCTGGCGGATGACTTGTGTGTCGCCGAGGCGGGCGATGATGGCGTGCTGGCGCAGATGGCGAAGCTCTATAATCAATTCCGCTGCAGTATCGTGGCCATTCAGGAAGTGCCGCCGGAAGAGACCGACAAATACGGGATCATTGCCGGCGAATGCATGAAAGAAGGCATTTATCGGGTCACCAACATGGTGGAGAAGCCCAAGCCTGAAGATGCGCCGAGCAACCTCGCCATCATCGGACGCTATATCCTGACGCCGGATATCTTCGACATCATCCGTAACACCGAACCTGGCAAGAACGGCGAGCTGCAGATTACCGACGCGTTGCTGACCCAGGCCCGCAACGGTTGCGTACTGGCTTATAAGTTCCGGGGCCGGCGTTTCGACTGCGGTAGCATCGACGGCTTCGTCGAAGCCACCAACTACGTGTATGAGAACATCTATAAAAAGCAGCAAGGCTAACAGCCAAGCGGGGCGGTGACGCCGCCCCGCTGTCGGCCACGCCGCGTGGCTTCGTCCAAACTGAAAAT
>CAYXVO010000239.1:0-4990 GCA_964467875.1 uncultured Pseudomonadales bacterium
CAAGGATTTCTTCGACCGCATCTATTATCCCTGTCTTGAGCGGACCCAGGGCATGCCCTACGCGCTCTATATTCGTGCGGGTCACGATGGAACCGGCACCCGCCGCGGGGTGGAAACCATCGTGACGGGACTGCGGTGGCGGGCGGTACAGGCGCCGTTGATTTGCCGGGGCGAATTCAGCGACGAGTTCCTGCAAAACTGTGAGGAATTGGGGATGGCGCTGGCGGCCGGTCTGGAATCCGGCATTCTCTGAGCTGGCGCGGAACCGGTACGACGCACCGTCGGAACAAGGCGCGTCAGCTAACGACGAGCAAGCTAACGACGAGCAAGATAACAACGGGCAAGGGAATCCTACATCGTTGAACCTCTTGGGGGTATTCTCCGGCGAGGCCGGGCGCGAACTGAAAATTATTCAGCGTCAGACGATTTATGCCGCGCTGACCACCTTCGTGTTGTGCCTGGCGCTGACTGGCTGGCTCTGGCAGAACGCGCGCGAAGATGCCCGCCAAGTCGCCGATGGGCGCTTCGAGTTTCTGTCTCTCGGAATTGAGCAGGCCCTGCATCAGCGGCTGGAAGCCTACCACCAGGTGCTGAGAGGCGCGGCCGGGCTGTTTGCGGCGTCCGATGAGGTGACGCGGGAGGACTGGCGGCGCTACGTCAGTCGCCTGCGCCTGGAGCAGAACTATCCAGGTATCCAGGGCGTCGGGTTCGCCCGCTGGATCGAGCCCGCTGAGCGCCAGCAAGTCATCGATTCGATACGTGACGAAGGCTTTCCCGCCTTCACCATCTGGCCCGCCGGCGAGCGCAAGGCCTATACCACCATCGTTTACCTGGAGCCGTTCGACTGGCGCAATCAGCGCGCGTTTGGCTATGACATGTACAGCGAACCAAACCGGCGCTATGCCATGGCCCGAGCCCGCGACGAAGGCCGGGCGGTGGCCTCGGATGTGGTGGTTCTGGTGCAGGAAACCGACTTCGGCGTGCAGTATGGCTTTAACCTGTACCTGCCGGTCTATACCGGCGATCTGGCGCCCACCAGGGTGGCGGAACGCCGCCAGCGCTTCGTCGGTTTCGTCTACAGCCCTTTTCGCGTGGCGGATCTGATGCGGGGGGTGCTGTCGCCGGAGCAGGTCGAGGATGTCCGACTGCAGATTTTCGAGCTTCCGGACGATGTTGGTGCGGTATCACCCGAGCTGGAGAGTGCAGAGAGCACAGAGAGCACAGAGAGCACAGAGAGCACAGAGATCGCAGAGGACGTGGCGGTCGACATCAGCGATCTCCGGATCTACGACAGCGTTGCCGACGAGCCGGCGACGAGCGATCACCCCATGCTGATCAAACGGACGCTTTTCGAACACAACGGCCAGCGCTGGTTACTCCAGTTCAGCTCGCGTCCCGTGTTCGAGGCCAATTTCTCGTCGGCAGAGGCGCGTCTACTCCTGTTGGGTGGCTTGCTGTTCAGCTCTCTGTTCACCGGCATCGTCTGGTTCTGGGGCGTGAACCGTGCCCGCGCCAAGGCGCTGATCCGGGTTAACCAGGATCTGCAGCAGGCGCTACAGGACCGGCGCCGGGCGGAGCAGAATCTGGACCGTTTGTTCGACCTGGCGCCTGATGTGCTCTGTGTGCTGAGTCGCGAGGGCGAGCTGGCACAGGCGAACCCAGCGTTTCGCCAGCTGTTGGGATACGACCCGAGCGAGTTGGAAGGCTGGTCCTATACGAAGCTGTTTCACGAGGAGGATCGCGGTGTCGTGGAGCAGGCGATTCTGGGTGTGGAAGATGGGCGGACGGCCGTACCGAGGCTGGAGTTGCGGTGCCTGCGCGAGGACGGCGGTGATTGCTGGATCGAGTGGAGCTTTGTGAGCGCGGCCCGCGAGGGTTTCCTTTATGCCTTTGGCCGGGACGTGACGGCGCGGCGTGAGAGTGAGCTTAGCCGCCGGCGGTTGGCCGCTGTACTGGAAGGGACGGCGGACGTGATTTTCTTTACCGATCCCAGCGGGCGTTTGCTGTATCTGAACGGCAAGGGCTGTGAGGTCTTCGCCAGCGAACGTGAGCCGCACGGGCTGAGCGCCTACGATCTTGCCACCGACGACAGCCGCGAGGAGCTCCGCAACATTGCCTTTCCCGCGGCCGCGCGGGAGGGAATCTGGCGGGGCGAGTGCTGTATTGTGGCGGCGCACGGAGGGGAGGTGCCGGTGTCGCTCACGGTCGAGGCCCAGTTTAGCGCCGATGGCAGCGTGGAATTCTTCTCGGGCATCATGCATGACATCAGCGCGCGCAAGGCCTACGAGGACAAACTGCAGTACCAGGCCAGCCACGATGCCTTGACCGGCTTGGCCAACCGGCGTGAATTCGAGGCGCGGCTGGCGCGGGCCATGGAGGCTACCACCAGCCGTCATGCCGAACACGCCCTGCTGTACATCGATTTGGATCACTTCAAGGTGGTCAATGACGCCTGCGGCCATGAGGCCGGTGACGAACTGCTGCGCCAGCTGGCCGCCCTGTTTAGCGATCAGATTCGCGACCGGGATACGCTGGCGCGGTTGGGTGGCGATGAATTTGGCCTGTTCATGGAGAACTGCACGGCCCGCGACGCGCTGCGGGTTGCCAACAAGTTGCTGGACGCGACCAAGGCCTTTAGTTTTCCCTGCAAGGGACAGTTGTACCGGGTTGGAGCGAGCATCGGGCTGGCGCCCATCAGCATGGAGAACAATTCCCTCAAGCAGGTGCTGAATCAGGCGGATCATGCCTGCTATCTCGCCAAGGAAGGAGGACGCAACCGGGTGGTGGTGCACCAGCTCGGCGCCGAGGACAGGATGCATCGGCGCGAAGAAATGAACTGGGCGTCACGGCTCAACGCCGCGTTGCAGGATGGACATTTCCGCCTCTGCTACCAATTGATCGCGCCGGTCGCGGCCGATGAAGCCGGCACCCATTGGGAAATTCTGCTGCGCCTGGAGAGCGAGGATGGCGGCTTGATCAGCCCCTCTGCCTTCCTTTCGTCGGCGGAACGGTTCGGCCTCATGCCAGCGATTGATCGCTGGGTGGTGGCGCAGACGCTGGCGTACCTGGCCCGCTGGCCGAAGGTGGCGAATTCTCTCAGTACCTGCACCATCAATGTCTCGGCCAAGGCCCTGTCGGACGAACACTTCCACCAGTTCGTGGTGGAGCAGTTGGAGGCCAGCGGCCTGGATCCCGCCAAGATCTGTTTCGAGATCACGGAGACGGCGGCCATTGGAAACCTGCAGAGTACCCAGAGCTTTATTCGGCGCCTGAAAGCGCGTGGGGTGCGCTTTGCCATCGATAACTTCGGCACGGGCATGGCGTCGTTTTCGTACCTGAAAATGCTGTCGGTGGATTACCTCAAGATCGACGGCACCTTTGTGGAAACCATCGAGCACAGCCGCGTGGACTATGAAATGGTGCGCTCCATCAATGAAATCGGCCACATCATGGGCATGAAGACCATCGCCGAATTCGTCAGCAGCCCCGGTATTCAGGATCGGCTTGAGGAGATCGGTGTGGACTATCTCCAGGGTTATCACATCGCCAGGCCGCAGCGACTGCTCGAACCGGCACCCCTGGAGCCGGCCTGACGGCCAGGTCAATACACCAGTGGTGTACGGGCGGCCGAGCTGGTTGTTCTGGTTGCCGACGGACAATAGAGTTCAGGAGATAGCCGAGAGCTTTCTTCGAGCATCCAGGCTTCGGGTTGACCGGCGCGCTGGGAGGAGAACCGTCATGAGCCACTTGCTACGCAGATTCGCGCTGTCATTCTTGATCGCCGTTTGCCTGGGCGCCTGCTCGACGGTGGACGTGGTGCATGACTATGATCCCGAGGCGGATTTCCAGGCGCTTTCAACCTGGGACTGGCTGCCAGGTCAGGACTCCGCCAAATCCAGTCCGGCAGGACTGGAAGACAAGCGGATCCGCTCGGCGGTGCGCGAGGTCTTGATCGCCAAGGGCTTTGCCAAGGTCGATCAGGCACCGAGCTTTTACGTGATCTATCGCCATGGCATCGACGAAGAGGTGGATGTCCATGTCTTCTACGACACCTTCGGCTATGGTTACGGACCCTGGTGGGGCGGCTATGGGCCAATCTGGGGACCTCGGCCGGTGTTCACCTATACCGAGGAAGCGGTCATCGTCATCGATGTGGTGAGCGCGAACGAGCAGAATCGCGAGCTGATCTGGCGCGGCATTGCCAGCTATGCCTGGGACGACGCGCAGCCGCCGCAGGAGCGGGTTGAGAAGGTCCGGCAAGCGGTGGCGAAGGTGCTGGATAACTTTCCACCCCGGTCGAAGTAGGCGCGTCTACATTTGGGGCGCGGGAGGTGCGATGTCGACGCGACCTGTCCTTGAGGTAATGGGGTTCGATGTCTGAACAGCTACCCGAGAAATTGGTTAACGAGCACCCGGACATCGATCTGGGCGACCTGAAGCTGTACGCCATCATTCGGGGCGACGCGCCCGCCAGACCCACCTGGAGAAACCTATACCGCTTCCAGCAGCCCCCACGTCCATCCAACGCCGCCGTGAGCAAGGTGCTGTGGCGTGGTTATATGGGTCAGTTCCGCCTGCTGGCGGATGGCCGCTTGCGGCTGGAAGGATTCGATTATCCTTTTGCCCCCTTGCAGCCTGCCGACTCGGCGGACGAATACCTGAGTGGCGATTTCTGGCTCCTGATGAAAGTCCGCTTCTACGGCGAATGTACCTATATTCCCTTTACCGACGGCCGGATTGCGACCGACCGAACCCGTTGGATCCGTGGCGCCTGTGACGTGGAGGACCAGCGTCCGCCAGTGAGCGGTGTTCGGCGTCGCCGCACACCTCTGGTTTAGTTTCACGGCCGAATTCGGGGCGCGCTGGTCGCCCCTGAGCCCCCGCTTGGGCTAGACTCTGCTGTTACTTGGGGGGCTCTGTCCTGCTATTACTTGGGTTCGCTGTCCCGTCGGCTTCCAAAGTCTTTTTTGATGGATCTGTGCCTGATGTT
>CAYXVO010000240.1:0-4989 GCA_964467875.1 uncultured Pseudomonadales bacterium
CTCGCAACATGGCAACCGGTGCCTCCACCGCCAACCTGGCCATCATCCTGATGGACGCGCGCAAGGGCGTGCTGACCCAGACCAAGCGCCACAGCTTCATCGCGTCACTGCTGGGCATTAATCACATCGTGGTCGCCATCAACAAGATGGATCTGGTGGAGTTCAGCGAAGCGCGCTTCCATGAGCTGCGCGACGACTACCTGTCATTTTCCAACAGCCTGAACCTCAAAGACGTCTATTTTGTGCCCATCTCCGCGCTGGATGGCGACAACGTGGTCAACGCCAGCAACAACATGCCCTGGTACCAGGGCGAGACGCTGATGCAGATCCTGGAAAACGTCGCGATTGCCGCCGATAAAAACCTGGACGACTTCCGCTATCCAGTGCAGTACGTGAACCGCCCCAATCTCAACTTCCGGGGTTATTGCGGCACCGTCGCCTCTGGCGTGATTCGCAAGGGCGACACCATTCAGGTGCTGCCCTCGGGCAAGACCAGCAGCGTCAAAGAGATCGTGACCTTTGACGGCGAACTGGAACAGGCCTTTGCCGATCAGGCGGTGACGCTCACCCTCAACGACGAGATCGATATCTCCCGCGGCGACATCATTATCAAGCCCGGCAATCTGCCGCCGGTCTCCAACCGTTTCACCGCCAATCTGGTGTGGATGAACGAGCAGTCCCTGCAATTGGGCATGCAGTACTACGTCAAGCTGGGGACCAAGGTAGTCAGCGGCATGGTCAGCAAGATCCGCTACCAGACCGACGTCAACACACTGGAGCGCCAGGAGACGGACGAACTCAAGCTCAATGAGATCGGGCTCTGCGAATTTACCCTCAACCAGCCGGTGGCGTTCGACCCCTATCGCCAGAATAAGGCCACAGGCGCGTTTATCCTGATCGACCGCCTCAGCAACGTCACCATCGCAGCGGGCATGATCGAAGACGCGGCGGCGGAAACCTCCGTGGCGGAATTCCAGCCGGTCAGCGACCAGGAACGGCAGAATCGCCTGGGGCAGAAGCCCTTTGCAGTGATCACCCAGGGCACGCTGGCCGACAAACTGGCCTTTGCCATCGAACGCTTCCTGTTCGATGCCGGTAAGACCTGTTACGTGGTGGAAGATGCGGAAGCGGCACGACGCCAGGATGCGGCGCACTGGCTGAACCAGGCCGGCGTCATTGCGATTGTGCCGGGTGCCGAGGGAGAGAATATTACCGCTCCCGTGCGCTTTGTGGCGCAAGCCAGCGAGGAAGCGGAGTTGGCGGATGCGGTGAAGGGTTTAGCGGAGCAGTTGCGGGGGCAGAAGTTGCTTTGAGGCAATTCCGTCCCCTGTGTGGGCGCCCCTAGCGGGGCGCCGCATATTTCCGCAACAACTCCACACACAGCTCCACATAATCCGCGCGGCAACTGGCACCCATCAGGCCAATCCGCCAGATATTGCCTTTCATCGGCCCAAGCCCGGCCCCAATCTCCAGACCATGCTCCCGCAACAGGCACTGGCGCACCGCCAGATCATCCACGCCGTCCGGGATCCGCACCGCGTTCAGCATGGGCAATCGATGTTCGCGCGCCACCGCGAGTTCAAACCCCGCCATCTCCAGGCCGTCGCGCAAGCGCTCATGCTGAGCCTGATGCCGTGCCCAGGCCTGCTCAAGCCCTTCTTCATGGAGCATCAGCAGGGACTCATGCAGGGCATACAGGGCGTTAATGGGAGCCGTGTGGTGATAGGTCCGCTGCTCGCCCGCCTGCCAATAGCCCATCACCAGTTGCATATCGAGAAACCAGCTTTGCACTGGCGTCGTGCGGGTCTGAATCCGCTCCTGGGCGCGGGGACTAAAGCTGATTGGCGACAGGCCCGGTACGCAGGACAGGCATTTCTGGGTGCCGCTGTACACCGCATCCGCGCCCCACTCGTCCACCATCACCGACATGCCAGCCCAGGACGTGACCGCGTCCATCACACTCAGGCAGTCGTGTTCGCGCGCCAGCCGACACAAGGTTGCGGCATCGCTGACCGCGCCGGTGGAGGTTTCCGCATGCACGAATGCCAGTACTTTGGTATCCGGGTGCGCCCGCAATGCAGCCTCAACCGCTTCCGGATCCACCGGCTGGCCCCAGGGACATTCCACCACGACCGCCTCACAGCCGATGCGCTGGACGTTGGCCAGCATGCGCTGACCAAATACCCCGTTGATACAAACTACAACCTTGTCACCAGGCTCCAGCAGATTGACCAGGGCCGCTTCCATGCCGGCAGACCCCGGCGCCGAGAGTGGCAATGTCAGCGCGTTACTGGTTTGCAGGCTTACCTGAAGCATCAGCTTGATTTCATCCATCAGGCGGATAAAGGCAGGATCCAGATGCCCAATGGTGGGCTGCACCATGGCTGCCCGCACCCGTTCCGGCACATCCGAAGGCCCAGGTCCCATCAGCAGGCGCCGAGGCGCCTGGAACGATTGAATATCCATAAGTGTGTTCTCTCTTTTTGTTTTTGGAACAATCCTTTGTTCATCAAACCTAGCATGGCGTTGCCGACCAACCCTACGCAAAATTCACCAGACTGGGCATTGCGTCACGCAGACCAATCCGTTACCGTCAGCGCAGTTCCGCCTGCCGGGCCGTCGCTTTGCAACAACCTGCAGGCATCCCTTGGTTTTACTGTTCGGCAGCACATGGCACGACATGGCACTACAACACCTGATATTTCACCGCCTTGAGAAGTGGCAGGAAGACGGCGACGTCAACCTGACCAAACGTCCTGATATTCATCCGGTCGGCGCCGACGCCGAATCCCTGTATAACGCGTTAAGACGTACCTTCAACGGCAAGGCCGGCAAAGGCTACGGGCGTTTTCAGGAAGATTACGCGAACTTCCCCTTCAGCCGTTGGTTGCAGGAGTTTGTGGACGAAAAGATTTCCTTCGCCAAGTTCTCCCACCTGTTGATGGACCATATCCAGCAGGCCCTGCAACAGGCGCCGGTCAATCTCGACGGCTCGGTCCTGCTGGCGCTGGATCAGCGTCCCGAAGGCCAGGACTTGTTCTTCGCCCTGATCCCCGGCCAATCCAGTTTTCAGCTCACCAAGGATCTCGAACTGACCCTGGTGGAGCATCTGGACCCGGCCCGTCTGGATGTCGCTGCACGCATCGAGCTGGATGCCTGGAAAGGCAAGCACCGCACCGACAGCTACTTCACCGCCCTGACCGGCCCCGGTGCCAAGGAGCGTGCCGAAGTGGTATTGGCCGCGCTCGGCTTTGAAAACGCGGTGGACACCAAGCAGGAAACCAGTAGTTTTCTACAGGCGGTGGAAGAGTACGCCAGTAAACTGCCCCAGGAGGAAGCGCCCCAGTACCGCAAGAAGGTGTATGACTATTGCGTGGAGCAGGAACGTTTCGGCGAGCCGGTGGAGCTGGAAAAATTGTCGCGGGTGATCGATGAGAATCATCCTGAAGCCTTTGCTGGCTTCGCCCGCAGTCAGGAACAACCACTGGGGACGGAAGTGCGTCCCGACCGCCGACGCTTGAAGTCGTTGGTCAAGTTCAGTGGCAAGGTCAAGGGCGTCAGTCTTTCGTTTTCATCCGACGCCATCGACCAGACCATCATCTACGACCCCGCCAGCGGCTCGCTCACCATCCGTGAACTGCCAGCCGCGCTTCGGCAACAGCTGGCCCGCTACCTCAAGCAGGACAAAGGCGAGGCTTGATGGCGCAGCGGGCGTTCGCCTATTGCTTCGGGCTGCTTTTGACCTGTGCGGTTATCACCTTGCCCATTGCGCCCGCCGAAGCTTGGGCCGATGCACCCGCCGAAGTTTGGGCCGATGCGGCTTTAACGGATGAAAAGCCGCTGTCAAAACCTGTTCCACGGCGTCCGCCGCTGCCGGTGGAACAGGAGCTGGAGTTAGTCGAGGCGCACCGTCTGCAATGGCCGGGCAATTTTCAGCCCTCCGGGCTAACCTGGTGTCGCGGCCGACTCCTGACCCTTTCCGATCGGCACGATCTGGAAATTCAAGTACTTGATCCCACTGACCCGCAGCATCCGATCAGACGCTATCTGCGCCTGCACCAAATCCCGGAACCGCCCCCGTTACATTCGCCGGTGGCCATTCTGCGCCAGATGATCATGACCCTGTTCCATAAGCAGTACGACTGGGAAGGCATGACCTGCGACGATGCCCACAACCTCTATCTCGCCAGCGAGTCCTTCTCCGCCGTGCTCAAGCTGCCGCTACAGGGTGACGCCCAGTGGATCACCTTGGGCGATCATGAGGCAATTCAGCGCCACAAGCTGCTCACCGGTGAAAACACTGGCATTGAGGGCGTGCAGTGGCTGCCCGGCAACCAGCTCCTGCTGGCGGCGGAAAACCGGCCAGTCGGGCTGATCCGCTGCCAGGTGGAGGGCAGCGTCTGCAAGCCTCTCCAGGTTGTCGTGCTGTCGGAGGACAAAACCCCGGCGACCCTGCGGGCCGATGACCTCAGCGGCCTGAGTCGCGACGGCGCGGCGATCTATACGCTGGAGCGCTACCGCTCCCGCGTGTGTCGTCGCAACCCGACGGACTTCCGCATCGAACACTGTGTCCGCTATCGCGCCACCGAGCACGGCACCCGCTTCGCCCATGCCAAGGCGCGCCATGGCCAGGCGGAAGGACTGCTGGTGCGAGGCGAGCGCATCTTCGTCATTATCGACAACAATGGCCGCGCACTGGTCGCCCAGCCGGAGTCCACCGATACCTGGCTGTTCGAGTTCAAGCGCCCGGCCGGGTTCTAGCCGCGCGCGGTCGAGCCGGCAACGCTACCCCTGCCCGGCCTGTTCGGTTTATAATCTGCCGCCTGATTTAACCGCTCCAACCCTTGCTGATATCGGTGTACCTCATGGCGAAGAAGCTTTTCATCAAAACCCACGGCTGCCAGATGAACGAGTACGACTCGGCGCGCATGGCCGACCTGCTGGGTGAGAGCCATCAGGTCGAATTGACGGATAACGCCGATGAAGCGG
>CAYXVO010000241.1:0-4509 GCA_964467875.1 uncultured Pseudomonadales bacterium
ATAATGACCACCGCATCCGGACCAGATTCCACGTAATCCTTGGCAACAGCGTAACCCGGCACCGCCACCAGCGTATTGCCATAATAAACTAGCGGTAGACAGCTCCGCAGCCAAGGCGGCACACCCCACTCCTGCAGAAGCTTCTTCAGGGGGCGTCGCAAGCCGGCTGGCGCCGGGCGCATGCTTTCACCACCCTGGCGAAAACGTACCGTGACCACCTCATCCGGTTGTGGCCGGCGCAGCCCGGCGACCTTAGTATCCACGGCGACCTTAGTATCCACGGCAACCATAGTATCCACGGCAACCATAGTATCCACGACAACCTTAGCATCCAGGGCGACCGCAGTATCCACGGCAACGTTAGCATCCCCAGCCCGGAGTCCTCGCAGGCCCAACAACCCTTCAGGCAGCCGCAGGGGCTGGCGCAGGTCCCAGGGCACGACTAAATCAGGCGTCGACCGGGGTAGCTCTGGCAACACCAGCAAACGTCCCCGATAACGACGCAGGACCGCGCCCGGCCAACGCAGCTCGGGCTCGGCATCAATTCGGGCGGGCAGAATCTCGGTGAAAATCCGGCTAAAGCCCGCCTCCCCCGGAAACCCAAGGCCTGCCTGCTGCAACCAATACCGCAGTACGTGCCGTTGCCGGATAACTGACAGCTGCGTCAGACGCTCCAGGCACAATCCCCACCCCTCATCCTGCAATCGCCCGAGATCCTCGGCCGCCAGCTCCTCCAGCAAGCCATCCGCCTCCCGGCACCATTCGGCGCTGCGAGCAATACGGCTCACCGCAGCCGGCCACTGCCGCTCCAGAGCTGGAACCACCCCATGGCGCAGATAATTCCGGGCCAACGCCAGATCTTGATTGCTTTCATCCTCGACCCACGTCAGCTGCCAGGCGCGAGCGACCGCCTCCAGATCCAAGCGCGCCCAATCCAGAAGCGGACGATAAAGCATGCCCTGCCCCAGCGTGCGCTGACGCGGCATGCCGGCCAACCCTCTGACACCAGCCCCACGCAGCAGATTCAGCAGCAGTGTTTCCGCCTGATCATTCTGGTGATGGGCCAGCAGCAGCACCTCAGCCTCAGTCAGTTGATCCACAAATGCCTGATAGCGCACCTTGCGCGCCGCGGCTTCAAGCCCTTGGCCTTGCACCTGTCCGACCTGCACGGACACCAGGCTCAGCTCAACATTCAGACGAGCACATTCCGCCTGGCAATGATCTGCCCAGGCATCGGCATGAGAACTGAGACCATGATGGACGTGAATTGCGCGGATCACGACTGTCGGGGCTATCCGGCGGTAGCGCGCCAGGCTATGCAGCAACAGGAGCGAGTCGAGCCCGCCACTGAGCCCGATGAGCAGTCTGTTGGTCGCGGGAACCTGCTGTAAATCCCGCAGCAGGCGCGCGCCAACTGCGGGGGAAAGCTCGGGAAAGAGCTGGGAAGGGAGAACCGGATCAGCCGGAACGGATCCGTTAATCGGGGCGGCCATAGCGGGTCAACCGCTCATACCGCGCCTCGACCAGTTGCTCGCGCGGAATTTTTTTCAAATCTCTCAAGCCATCGGCCAGCGCGACTTTGATATTGGCAGCCATTAATTCCGGATTACGATGGGCCGATCCCAATGGCTCCTTGATCAGCTTGTCGACAAAACCCAAATCCTTCAGCCGTGCGGCCGTGATCCCCATGGCTTCCGCCGCTTCCGAAGCGTATTCCGCACTTTTCCAGAGGATGGAAGCACAGCCTTCCGGTGAAATCACCGCATAGGTTGAGTACTCCAGCATGTAGAGACGGTCGCAGACGCCAATGGCCAAGGCACCGCCAGAACCGCCTTCCCCGATCACCGTCGAGATAATGGGCGTTTTGAGCCGCGACATCACCGCCAGGTTGCGGGCGATGGCCTCGCTCTGCCCCCGCTCCTCGGCGTCGATCCCGGGATAAGCGCCGGGCGTATCGATCAGCGTGAGAATGGGCAGTTTGAAACGCTCCGCCATTTCCATCAGACGGCACGCCTTGCGATAGCCCTCGGGCTTGGGCATGCCGAAGTTACGCCGAACCTTTTCCTTGATCTCGCGCCCCTTCTGGTGACCGATCACCATGACCGGCTCATCATTGAGACGGGCAATACCACCCACAATCGCGGGATCGTCGCCAAACAGGCGATCGCCGTGAAGCTCATCGAAATCGCTGAAGATCAGCCGGATGTAGTCGAGCGTATAGGGGCGCCGCGGATGACGCGCCAGGCGCGCGATCTCCCACGGTTTAAGGCCCGCGAAAATGCTCTCGGTGAGGCTGACGCTTTTGCTCTTGAGGCGATTGATCTCGTCACTGAGGTTGACATCACTGCCGTTGCCGACAAGCCTCAGTTCCTCGATCTTCTCTTCGAGCTCGGCGATAGGTTGTTCAAAGTCGAGATAATACTGATTCATAGCGTACTGAATGAATAGGTCAGCCAGGGAATTTACCACAGCCTCTATCTGGCCGCGAACGCATTCTCCGACTTTTACCGAAAATGGACGTATCTGTTAATAAAATGCGCGAGTGTTCAACATCCGCAAGCTTACCTACCGAACATCTACCGGTTTACCGACAGGACATCTACCGGTTTACCGACAGGACGTCTACAGGTTAACCATAGGACATGCGCACTCGCCCCTTACCAAGCATGCCCTGCAAGGTCTGCAGCAGCTCATCGCTGGGCTGGACCCGCCACCCCTCCCCGAGCCGGAGCTGGGAGCGCGCCGAAGCTCCGTTGTATTCCACCAGCACCGGGCAACCCTGGCCACGGAACGGCTGCAGGGTCGCACTCAGCTTGCGGACAAAATCCGAGGCAAAATCATCCTGCTCCAGCCGTATCACCACCTCTCGCACATAGCGTAGGCGGGCGGTGGTAATATCTTCCAGGGTTTTCGCGCGCAACTTGAGCGAGCCGGAAAACTCATCGACACTGACCTCGCCCTCCACCACCAGGATGGCATCCGCTTGCAGCTTGTCCCGGTTCTGCTGATAGGCTTCGGAAAACAGCGTGACCTCAATGCGAGCGGTGCGATCGTCCAGGGTCACGAACGCGATGGTGGTGCCCTTTTTGTTCTTCATGGTGCGAACGTTGACCACCAGGCCAGCCACCAACTGCGGCGTGCGATTGGGCTTGAGGTCCGAGATCGAGTTGCGCACGAAGCGGCGAATTTCCTTTTCGTACTCATCGAATGGATGCCCCGTCAGATAGAGACCCAGCGTCTCCTTTTCCTGACGCAAGCGTTCCTTGTCGCTCCATTCCGGCACGCTCGCGGAGGCCGCATAGACGTCAACATCCCCCGCATCCGGCACCATACTGCCAAAAAGATCAATCATGCCCGCACTTTCATTGCGCGACTGCTGATCCGCCCGCTGCACCGCCTCATTGATACTGCTCATCATACGTGCGCGACTGGGCCCGATATGATCCAGTGCCCCAGCACGAATCAAGGCCTCCAACGCACGCTTATTAACGCGCTTCAGATCCACCCGGGCACAGAAGTCGAACAGGTTCTTGAATGGCCCGCCCGCCCGGCGCGCGTCGATGATGCTCTGCACCGGCCCCTCACCGAGACCCTTGATCGCGCCCAGACCATAAACGATCCGGCCCTGGTCGTCGACGGTAAAAGTGTATTCGCTGACATTCACATCCGGCAGCACCTGCGTCAGTTTCATGCGCCGGCATTCTTCCACCAGCGTCACCACCTTGTCGGTGTTCTGCATATCCGCGGTCAGAACCGCCGCCATGAATGGCGCGGGATAATGCGTCTTGAGCCAGGCGGTCTGGTAGGACACCAAAGCGTAGGCGGCCGAGTGGGACTTGTTGAAGCCGTAACCGGCGAACTTCTCTACCAGATCAAAGATGTTGCCCGCCAGTTCGGCGGTAATGCCATTGTTCGCGCAGCCGTCAATGAAACCGCCGCGCTGCTTGGCCATTTCCTCGGGTTTTTTCTTACCCATGGCACGACGCAGCATATCGGCGCCGCCGAGGGTGTAACCGGCCATGACCTGGGCGATCTGCATCACCTGTTCTTGATAGAGAATGATGCCGTAGGTGGGTTCCAGAACCGGCTTCAGGCCAGCGTACTGGTAGTCCGGATGCGGATAGGCCAGCTCGGCGCGGCCATGCTTACGGTTGATGAAGTCATCCACCATGCCGGACTGCAACGGCCCCGGACGAAACAGGGCCACAAGCGCGACGATGTCTTCAAAGCGGTCCGGCTGCAGCCGCCGGATCAGATCTTTCATGCCGCGGGATTCGAGCTGGAAGACCGCCGTGGTTTCGGCGCGTTTCAAGAGGTTAAAGGTCGGCGCATCCTCCAACGGGATAAACATGATATCCAGCGCGTCTTCAGCGGTGCCCGCGCGCTGGCGATTGATGATATCCACCGCCCCCTGCACGATAGTCAGCGTCCGCAAGCCCAGGAAGTCGAACTTGACCAGGCCGGCCTTTTCCACGTCATCCTTGTCGAACTGGGTAACCAGGCCGCCGC
>CAYXVO010000241.1:4519-4976 GCA_964467875.1 uncultured Pseudomonadales bacterium
GCGATCACCACGCCGCCCGCGTGCTTGCCCACGTTGCGGGTGACGCCCTCCAGCTTGAGCGCCATCTCCCAGATTTCCTGCACCGCTTCCGCATCGGAGCTGTTGGTAAGGTAATCCCGCAGGGCTTCATCCTGCTCATAGGCGTTGGTCAGCGTCATGCCCACTTCGAACGGGATCAGCTTGGAAAGCTTGTCCGCCATGCCGTAAGGCTTGCCCTGTACCCGCGCCACATCTCGCACCACCGCCTTGGCCGCCATGGTACCGAAGGTGATGATCTGGGACACGGCCTCGTGGCCATACTTGTCCTTCACGTAGTCGATGACGCGGTCCCGATTGTCCATGCAGAAGTCGACGTCGAAGTCTGGCATCGACACCCGTTCCGGGTTCAGGAAGCGCTCGAACAGCAGGTCATAGGCCAGCGGATCCAGATCGGTAATCTTCAGCACGTAGGCCACCA
>CAYXVO010000242.1:0-217 GCA_964467875.1 uncultured Pseudomonadales bacterium
GCTGGTTCACAAGGGCAACATCATGAAGTACACCGAAGGCGCCTTTAAGGAATGGGGTTATGAATTGGCGCAAGACCGATTCGGCGGTGAATTGCTGGATGGCGGCCCCTGGATGACCGTTAAAAATCCCAAGACGGGGCGGAACATCGTCATCAAGGATGTGATCGCCGATGCGTTTCTGCAGCAGATTCTGATGCGCCCAGAGGACTATAGCGTG
>CAYXVO010000242.1:227-4961 GCA_964467875.1 uncultured Pseudomonadales bacterium
GAATTTGAATGGTGACTATATCTCGGACGCACTGGCTGCGGAAGTTGGCGGCATTGGGATCGCGCCAGGCGCGAATATTGGTGGCAGTGTCGCCATGTTCGAAGCGACTCACGGCACGGCGCCCAAATATGCGGGTCAGGATAAGGTCAATCCGGGGTCTCTGGTTCTATCGGCCGAGATGATGCTGCGTCACATGGGCTGGTCCGAGGCGGCTGATCTGATTGTGAAAGGCATGAGTGGAGCAATTGAGGCGAAAACGGTCACGTATGACTTTGAGCGTTTAATGCCGGATGCCAAGCTGATGAGAACTTCAGAGTTTGGCGATGCGATTATTCGCCATATGGGTGAGTAAGCGCGGATGATAAAACGCAGCAGAAAATTTTCTGCTGCGTTTTATTGGTCAGTCTGGGATCAGGCGCTGACTGTTTCAGGCTGGCGACTTTGCTTTTCCGGCAAAATATCCAGGCTTTCAGTCGTCATGGCGCTCGGCTCTACCAGGTCAGGCAGGGGATTGCCGTCGGCATCAAGGGGGACGATGTTCACCGCGTGAACGCCCTTGCCGCTGGGAAGCGTCTCGAACTGAACCGGCTGCCCGGCCTTCAGGGTTTTGTACCCCCCCATCTGGATCGAGGAGAAGTGAACGAACAGGTCTTCGCTGCAGAGTTCGCCACAATTTTCATCTGCAATGATGAAACCGTAGCCTTTGGCATTATTAAACCACTTCACTTTACCTTGAGGCATATTCGACTCCCTTGTCTGTTGTTCTAGCGAATCGGTCTGAGGACCGGCTTGTTATTGTTGTTCCAGGATGAACTGAGCTGGGCCGTCCCACCGATCTTTTACCACCTTGCCCAATAAGTCAAGACGTCCATTGTAGTTTGCCTGCCACCCAAAATGTATTATAAAGGCGAACACTGAAAAAGTATGGGCACAATGTCAAGAGAAACCGTGCAATTTCGGGTGTTTGGTCTTCGACCATGGGAAATGGCCAGGCATCATGAACTGGGGTGAGTGACTTTATATCTGCCATTGCTCCTGGCTTTTGACGGCAGCTAAATGTGGCTAGTTGTGTCTTATTGAGCTATTCCCCCCCTCCGTATAAGCCTAATCAACGATGGTAAAGCGAATTTTCTGAGGGGTTTTCTGGAAATAGCGTACATATAAAGAGTACAAGTAAGGTGACGTGCGCTAGTAGGCAGGGAGAGTCAGTTAAGTAGGGAGAACGAATTACGCTGGGAGTGAAGGAGCGCGCATGAGCACCTGGCAGGCCAGGTGGCAATCCCAAGCGTGAGGTGGTGACCAAAAAAGTGCGCTAACGGTCGTTTTGAACCGTCAGTGAAAAGAATTTTTTGGTAGCGATGAGGGGCGGATTCCGCCCTGCGGGAATACGAACACAAAGCGGTGGCCAAAGTGCTGGAACGGGCGGTGGTGGCGGGTCTGACGGACGATTGCCACGGGAACCGATGCCCGGCACCTTGGTCTAAACGACGGATGTATCGAGCACGGCGTACGCCGATGCCGGAAAAACATGAATTTTTCATATGGGTAATTTTGGAAATAGTCTACTAATATTAAATCAAGAGGGAAGTGGCCAGTCCGACCCGGATCGTGAGGGACACTTAGCTCTTGCGCCTGAGAAGCCCCAGCTAAAGCGCCCGGCGATGTACCGCGTGATTATGCTGAATGACGATTACACGCCAATGGATTTTGTGGTTGAAGTGCTGATGAAGTTCTTCAATATGTCTGAGGAAAAAGCGACCCAGGTCATGCTGACTGTGCATATGCAAGGAAAGGCTGTGTGCGGTGTTTACACGAGGGATATCGCCGAGACCAAAATGGCCCAGGTGAATCAGTATGCCTCGGATTGTGAACATCCACTATTGTGTGAGATTGAACGCGCTGATTAGCCTTCGTGCTGAGGTGGGTAATGCTGAGTAAAGACCTCGAATTAACATTAAACGCAGCTTTCAAGAGTGCCCGTGAAAAGCGTCATGAATTTATGACGGTTGAGCATCTGTTGTTGGCACTGCTTGACAATGAATCTGCAATCAAAGTACTCGGCGCCTGTGGTGCCGATGTGAATAAGCTGCGTAACGAGTTGACGGACTTTGTCGACTCAACCACGCCTCTGATCCCTGCGGGTGACTCGGAGCGTGAGACTCAGCCGACCCTGGGATTTCAACGCGTTCTCCAGCGGGCGGTGTTTCATGTTCAGTCCTCCGGCAAGAAAGAAGTTACCGGAGCGAATGTTCTGGTCGCTATTTTCAGTGAGCAGGAGAGTCAGGCGGTTTATGTCCTGAAGAAGCAAAATGTTGCGCGTATCGACGTGGTGAATTTCATTTCGCACGGCATCTCCAAGGTGTCTGGTGAGAATGAGCAGGAAGAATCCGAGTCGGAACAGCATGAGGAAGGCGGCGAGGAAGCATCCGCTCCGAAACCGCTGGAAGTTTATGCGAGCAATCTGAATGAACAGGCTCGACAAGGGCGGATTGACCCGCTCATCGGGCGTGACAAGGAACTGAATCGAGTCATCCAGATTCTGTCCCGTCGCCGCAAGAATAACCCTTTGCTGGTGGGTGAGGCTGGCGTGGGCAAGACCGCCATTGCGGAAGGTCTGGCCAAGCGCATCGTGGATGGTCATGTACCGGATGTAATCTCCGATGCAGTGGTGTACTCCCTGGATCTGGGCGCATTGCTGGCCGGTACCAAGTACCGGGGTGACTTCGAGAAGCGCTTCAAGGCGTTGTTGAAGGAGCTGAAGCGGCAAACCCATGCGATTCTGTTTATCGACGAGATTCATACGATTATCGGAGCCGGTTCGGCGTCCGGTGGCGTGATGGACGCTTCGAACCTGCTCAAGCCGTTGCTGAGCTCTGGCGAGATCCGCTGCATCGGTTCCACGACGTTCACGGAGTTCCGCGGCATTTTCGAGAAAGATAGTGCCTTGGCGCGTCGCTTCCAGAAGGTCGATGTGGTCGAGCCGAATGTCGAGGATACTTATCAGATTTTGAAAGGCCTGCGTAGCCAGTTCGAGAAGCATCACGATGTGAAATACACCGATGAAGCGCTACGAGCTGCAGCGGAGTTGGCGGATCGTTACATCAATGATCGTCATATGCCTGACAAGGCCATTGATGTGATTGATGAAGCCGGTGCCAGCCAGCGCTTGAAGCCTGAGAAAGACAGGCTCAAGGTCATCGATGTGCACGTAATCGAGGAAGTCGTGGCATCCATTGCCCGGATTCCACCGAAAACCGTGTCGGTATCCGATAAGGATGTGCTGCGCAATGTGGAGCGCAACCTGAAGATGGTCGTGTTCGGCCAGGATCCTGCGATCGAAGCTCTGAGCACGGCAATCAAGCTGTCTCGAGCCGGCCTGAAGTCACCGGAGAAGCCGGATGGCTGCTTCCTGTTTGCTGGTCCCACCGGGGTTGGTAAGACGGAAGTGACCAAGCAGCTTGCTCGGGTGCTCGGTGTGGAACTGATCCGCTTTGACATGTCCGAATACATGGAGCGTCACACGGTATCCCGATTAATCGGTGCGCCCCCTGGATACGTTGGGTTTGATCAGGGCGGGCTGTTGACCGAGGCGGTGACTAAACATCCGCACTGCGTGTTGTTGCTCGACGAGATTGAGAAGGCTCATCCCGAAGTCTTTAACTTGCTGCTGCAGGTCATGGATCATGGCACGTTGACGGATAACAACGGGCGTAAGGCGGATTTCCGTCATGTAATTCTGGTAATGACCACCAATGCTGGCGCGCAGGAAATGAGCCGCCGCTCCATTGGTTTCAACTCCCAGGATCATGCAACGGATGGCATGGAGGTGATCACACGTACCTTTACGCCGGAATTCCGTAACCGCCTGGATGGTATTATCCAGTTTGCACCGCTGACCCAGGACATGATTACCCACGTGGTGGACAAGTTCCTGACAGAGTTGCAGAGCCAGCTGGATGACAGCCGTGTCATGCTCTATGTGGATGAGCCTGCCAAGCGTTGGATGGCCGAGCGAGGCTACGACGAGAAAATGGGTGCGCGCCCGATGGCTCGTCTGATCCAGGAGCAGCTCAAGAAGCCGCTGGCAGAGCAGATTCTCTTCGGGGAGTTAAGCGACGGCGGATCGGTTCAGATCTCGGTCAAGAACGACGAGTTGAACTTCGAGTATGAGCCAGCGCGTGCTGAGGCATTCAGCGAATAGCAGTGTGATACGCCGCGACTTTTCAGGGTGAAAGGTCGCAGCGGAAAGACTGTGGATTGAATGTGTTATGTATAAAAAAGGGCAGGGATTAATCTCCTTGCCCTTTTTTTTGTTGCTTCTTATTTGTTGTTTTTTATTGGATTGCTTCTTCCTTCGCCTATCGACGTGCTTGGCCTTCTGCCGATCAACCTGGCGTGAGCGTTATATCGGTTTCAATGCCCTGAGGTGTGGAATCAGGCCGAACCAGGACTCTTGGTGTGATGATGTCTCTGAAATGCTGCTTTTCGGAGGGTGTGTATCTCAGAAATTAGCCGTGACTATCCCGCATCGACGAGACAACAAAAGAGGGGGGCGAAGCAGCGAGCGGTTGACGATTGAACCGCTCGTGGACGATTAACGCGCGCGGTAGGTAATGCGACCTTTACTCAAATCGTAGGGAGTGAGTTCAACCTTGACCTTGTCTCCCGTCAGAATGCGGATGTAGTTTTTACGCATTTTTCCGGAAATGTGCGCGGTTACAACATGACCATTTT
>CAYXVO010000243.1:0-4961 GCA_964467875.1 uncultured Pseudomonadales bacterium
AGATAAACCCCAGATCCTTTTCGAGGGATACACATCATATGCCGCCTTCATGTCCTCATGTACCAACACCTGCAGATCTGTGCCTAGTGCACGATAGCTTCTGATCACGACATCCGTACAAACTCCGATATTAGCGGGCACATCTCCGCCGGGATAACCGATGGCCATGTAGGAATCATCGTAGCGCACCTGACTTTTTGTGCGCTCAAGCGCCGCAGCCTCAATGTCTGTTCCGAAGTCAGCTAAACAAAGTGGCGCCACTGCGAACACCAGTACTGCGATTGTTTTACGCACGAACTCTCCTACAGATATAACGATGTGAAAACGGGTCGGCAGGAGCCTTTAGAATCTGATTCCTTTAGCTGCAATTTTGCCTACGCGAGTTAGTTTTCGATTTAAATAAATCCGTCCCGGTTTATCAGTCCCGGTTTATCAAAAATGGTTAGCCCTCAACGCACCATCTTCTCGAATGCTTCTACGAGCCATGTGCCGTAGTCTGACACAAGGTATCCGAGCCCGGCGATATTCAGGACGAGCATCAACCAGAACAGGGAACGGAATGGCTGCTTGATG
The DNA here is from genome assembly GCA_964467875.1 of uncultured Pseudomonadales bacterium. Taxonomy (GTDB): domain Bacteria; phylum Pseudomonadota; class Gammaproteobacteria; order Pseudomonadales; family Oleiphilaceae; genus JAEZAA01. The sequence goes on from CAYXVO010000243.1 coordinate 574, forward strand.
GACTTATGCCGAAGCAACTGCTGGGCATAGAGCGCTCCGGGCCAACCACCAAGCAACGCGAGCGAGTGTAGTGAGCTTTCCGGCGTGCGCCGCCTCCCCTTCTGCGCGGCAGCTTTATCTTTTGCATAGAACGCAAACGTGACCAGGCTCATGCCCAGGTACAACCAAAGGACATGGCGCGGAAGAATACCCAACGCAACCATGGCGGCAACGACCAGCAGAAACAGCGCAGCGACGATGAATGCCTTTGATGCCGGGCCAAGCGAGAACCCAGAGGCAAGCAGTTGAACACGCTCCGCTCTGGTACGGCCCTGAGCGTCACTCGACTCTGTGTAGGTGACTTCAGTGCCGACTGCGGGTATTCGTGTGCCAGGAGGAAATGCCTTAATGTGAACGAAAACCTGCTTTCCACCGGCGGTTGGCGCAATAAATCCGAAACCCTGGTCGCTCTTCCAGCCGACCACTTTGCCCTTCTTACGCATTACATTCTCAATGTTTAGTTTCCATGGGATTCTCTCGCGAGCTCTGCTGCCCGAGCTGTTGGGCGAGCCCATGAGGATTCATTCGGGACCCCGGATGTAGCAGAGCCGGTAAATGTCGTCGTAATTCACGACCTCATCAACCACCGTCGCACCGAGTTTACTGAGCCGGGCGAGCGTGTCATCGATGTCTTCGACGGCGAACATAACCCCCAGGTATCCCAACGAGTTCACGGGGGCTGTACGGTGATCGGACGCGATGGCGGGAGCATCGCTATTGTTGGGGGGATTACCGCCACGCCAGTTTGTTCTTTAGAAATAAATCCCGCGTTACCTAGCCCTGGGATTCCGTTCTATCTTAATTTTTGGAAGTGGTTGGTGGGGTAAGGCAGTCTAACCAGTTCCCAATAGCCATTGCCGCACCCTCGCTCGCAATCAACCCGAGGTGCGAGAGTCCCTCGAGCACCTTGATCTCCGCCTGCGGGGCGAGCGGGCGAACCGTCGGCTCCAACTTGGATGCCACCAGCGCCTCGTCCGACGCGCCCGCGATCAGAAGCAGCGGTGCCTTGAGCGCCCGGAGATCCTTGGTGAAATGACGGGGGCCAAAGCCCATGGTCAACCGGTAGGAGTAAAAAGGCGTTTCCAAGCCGCTCTGATAGGCCTCTGGCAGATGAAAACGCAGCACTTGGGTTCCATTGAACCGCGTGATGCCGAACTGGTTAAAGATTGTGATGGCGATAATCTTCGCAAGATTCGCGTCCGCCCAACCGCCCGAATTCGGCCGCACCGTTGGCGCACTGTGCCCAAGGTAAGGCGCCAATAACAGATAGGCCGAGGCAAGTTTCTGATAGCGTCCACCCGCAAAACGCACCGCCAGCCCACCGCCCGACGAATGGCCGCCGATGATGACCGGTGACTCCTTGCTCGTCGTGCGCCTGATGTGGGTGATCAGGTCCGCCAGATCGTCTTCCAATTGATCGATGTAATCAATGTCGCCGCGTCTAACCGGCGCGTGCCCGTGGCCGCGTAACTCCGGCACATAAACCCGGGCCGCGCCGGCCGCGCTCAAGGCCTGGGCGAGCGGATGCAGATAAACGCCATGCAAGGCCGTGCCGTGCAGCAGAATCAGCACCTTCTCCGACTGACTTGGGTATTGACGATAAAACAGACGCGCCCCATCCCGGGCTTCGAATGATTCAAGCGTCGGCAGTCCGACCTGTATAGCCTCGAGGCTGCTGAAATCCCAGATTGCTTCGCGACCCGCGTCTGCGCTGGCGGCACGTTCCATGGCAAATGTCCCTGATTTCGATTGAGCTTAACTGTGCCGAACCCAGTCTCAAGAGGCAACAGATGCGGTCGAAAAGCTCCAGGCGTGCGGTTTGCCGAGACGGTCTGCAAGGTAACGAGAGGCGGTGCCCCATTGCCGCACCCTGGATTAGCGCGGCAACAGTTCATGGGATCACAGTCCAGATTCCGTCGATACCGCCTGGAAGGCGCTGCTTCACCTGGAGAATGAGATGTTTGGGCCAAGCACTATCTCTGTCAGCTTTTTTAGCACCCGCAGCAATTAGTAAGTGTAGAACTCTCCTACCTCAATTCAGGGCAATTTGCTCAATCCATGCGCCTAGACAGAGGCTGTGAGTACTAAAGCAACCATGCATAATGCACGCTTCATACTCGTATCCATGCGCTTTCCTTGAAGTCGAGAGTTGCGGAGATGGCTGCAAGTGCAGCTCATTTTGCATGCCCCAAACGTCCTTGTTAATTGACACTGCAAAAAGCCACCCTTAGCATCGGCGGGTCGCCCGAGACAACACTCCAGCGCTGGACTTCCCTGTTTAAAGGTCCGCTGCTGGTACAAAAGTATTTGAAAAACGATGATATGCCTTCGGCAGAACGGAGTGCCATCGACAGCTTGGTTGCGGTTTACCGCAAACGCCTCACCAGCCTGAGCTGATTCATGAAATGCCTGAACGAAATCAATCTGCCCCTTTTCCGATTTTTACCCTTTTCCGATCTTTACCCTTTTCCGATTTTTCCATTACCGTAAAAGACTGATTGCTTTTTTCCTGGCTTTTTCGTCCATCTCTGGCATCAGGCTGTATAGCTGCCGTGCGACTTTATAGTCTCCACGTTTCATAAAGTACTCCGCCAGTTGGAAGAATGCGGTTTGGTTGCCGCGCACCGCAGCAGCCCACTTGTCTGTCCGCGCGGTGTCCAGTTCGGCTTCGGAGTACGGCAAATCCTTTAGCAACCGTTCGACGCGTTGGCGCTGCAGGACGAACTGGCGCTGCTCTACTTCGTCGAATTCTGGGCGGGCCTCCAGCCTTTCAAAAATCGTAATCAGGGTGCCACCCACCCGCTGGACTTTCTCGTTGTAGTGCTGGCGGACGAGGTTGGGCAGCCACATCAATTCTTTCCGGGGATATTCTGTCTCCGTGTATTTGGCGGCTCCCGCAATACTGTGATGCGTTTGGGGATCGCTGTGGGCAATTTGGTTGATGAGCGGCGTATCGTTCTTAATTTCCTGTTTCAGTTGACGAAAGACTTGCTCGTACTGATCGACCCAGCGACGGCTGCCAAGCTCGATGTTGTCCATTTCCAGCAACCAAGCAGTGCCTCTTTGTCCCCTCAGCTGAAATTCAACATCATGGCGTGCGCAATTATTCGATGGATCGTCATGCCGGCGAGGTCCCTCGCCCTCCGCCTGCACAGTCAACTGGTCGGACTGGCAGAGGGACCTCCACTCGATGTGTTCACTGACTTGGGTGACCGCGCTGTTCAATTGATACCTGTGCACGCCGTCTGAACTGTGCCATTGGAATTGAAGCCCATCCGGGTGAGTCAGTTGCACGGCCTCCGGATTCAGGGGAAGCCCCTTGATCGCCTGCAAAATCGCTCGGTCTCGCCCGGTCATGACCACATCGCGCACGGTTGGCCACGAATCGAGAGGGTCCCGCTGCAACCAGCCGTCGGCATTGAAGGGGCCGAGTTCCCCATCGGCGCCGGCCTGCGGATACATGCGTTCGAAGCTGTACATCAAGACGCGGTACGCAGTCCTGACCGTACCGTCGGCCATACTGTTACGCTCCCGTTTCAGTTGATCGGGATAACGGGCATAGGCCGCAAAGTAGAAATCACGCAGCAAGGTGACCACCTTGCGGTAGTCCGGAACCGGCTGCTTTTGTTGGATCAACGTAGGTACGTAGGTGTCCCGGAGCCAGCGCATATGACGGAAGATGTATGCATGACAGCGCTGCAGTGTGGCGCAGTAATAGCCGGCATCACCAATGTGCGGACTGCCAATATTATCGATGGCGGCATACCAGGACATCGGCCGCAATTCCTGCTGAATGCGCAAGGCGGGCTTATGGCTGTAGGTGCCACCCCCACCCACGGGCATCATGAGATATTCCGGATGCTGAAGCCATGCCTTGTGTCCAAAGTAGCCGTAAACCCTGCCGAGGTTATGCGTGGTTGGCACATCGGGCGGCACCAGAAGTTTGCTTGAAAAGCAGCCGGTGGAGTTGTGCAGGCTCGGACACTCGAACACCGAGTGGATCATGAAGGGTGCCTGAGTCGGCGCCTCGGCATGAACACGAACATGATAGACGGCGTCGATATGGCGGTTGCCAAAAAAATAGCCATAAAGCGCCAGTACGACGAGGATGAGCGTGAGCCGGGGCAGATAGTATCGGATACTACGATGAGGGAGGGACATGATTTCCGGCAATGTATTCCATGAGTTTGTGTATCCTTCTGGATAGTGGTGGGGAGAAGCCTTGTCAAGTTGGAAAACCGAGTTGAAAACCGCGAGTTGAAAACCTAAAAAACCGGGACAGATTTATTTAAACCCCTTCCGAGGCCTGCCAGGTCGTCGCATCTCGACCCGAACTCCAGTCCGTCGCT
>CAYXVO010000244.1:0-4945 GCA_964467875.1 uncultured Pseudomonadales bacterium
TTCACCGGCTTCGTGGCCGCCCTCGCCGCGCCCCTTGCCGGCATGCCGCCCATGAATATCGCCTGGGATTGCGGCAATGGTGCAACGGGAACTGTTGTCCGGGAACTGGTCCGGCATCTGCCCGGACGGCATCTGGTCCTCCATGGCGAGATCGACGGCCACTTCCCCAACCATCACCCCGATCCCGGCAAGCCGGAAAACCTGCAAGACCTGATTGCCCGTGTGCAGGCGGAAGGTGCGGATCTCGGCATCGCGTTCGATGGCGATGGTGACCGGATCGGTGTGGTGACCAACCAGGGCAAGATCATCTGGCCGGATCGTTTGCTGATGCTGTTCGCCAAGGATGTGGTCTCACGCAATCCCGGCGCCGATGTGATTTTCGACGTGAAATGTACCCGTCGCCTCAATGCGGTCATCAGCGGCTATGGCGGCCGCCCGGTGATGTGGAAGACCGGACATTCCCTGATCAAGGCCAAAATGCGGGAAACCGGTGCCCTGTTGGCGGGTGAAATGAGTGGCCATATTTTCTTCAAGGAGCGCTGGTACGGTTTTGATGACGGCCTCTACAGCGCGGCCCGATTGCTGGAAATTCTGGGTGTCGACGACCGTAGCTGTGACGAGATTTTCGCGGCGCTGCCGGAGGATTTGAGTACGCCTGAGCTCAACGTCGAGGTGACCGAGGATAGCAAGTTCAAGATCATGGAGCGCCTGGCGCGCAGCGGCAAGTTCGGCGACGGCAACCTGTCGACGATCGACGGCATTCGGGTCGACTATGCCCATGGCTGGGGCCTGTGCCGCGCCTCCAATACCACGCCGGCTCTGGTGCTGCGGTTTGAGGCGGAAACGCCGGAAGCACTGACGCAAATCCAGGAGACCTTCCGCGAGCAGCTGCTGGCGGTGGACGCAAGCCTGGCGCTGCCGTTTTAGGGCGATGCCCTAGTATCCAAGAGCCCCGCACCACTAGCATCCAGGCAACAGATGCGCGATTATGACGGCCCGTTTTACGGGCCGTTTCCGTTTGGTTCTTTATATTATCTGGCTAAAGCCGTTACCGGATGCAGCCAGTGTCCAACTTCAGGAATCACATCAGATGTTAGATCGCGACTCAGCCATGCAGGTGGCGTCGGTGCTCAGCAAGGCGCTCCCTTATATCCAGCGCTTTACCGGAAAGACGCTGGTCATCAAGTATGGTGGTAACGCCATGATCGACGAGGAGCTCAAGAACAGCTTCGCGCGCGACATGGTGATGATGAAGCTGGTGGGGATCAACCCGATCATCGTGCATGGCGGTGGTCCGCAAATCGGCGACCTGCTGAGCCGGCTCAACATCCATTCCCAGTTTGTCGACGGCATGCGCGTCACCGACAGCGCCACCATGGATGTGGTGCAGATGGTGCTGGGCGGATTGGTCAACAAGGACATCGTCTCGCTCATCAATCGCAACGGCGGCCGTGCCATCGGCCTGACCGGCAAAGACGCCGACCTGATCCAGGCTCGCAAGCTGACCCGTCGCGCCAAGCCGGAAGACCCCGCCGCTGGCGTCGTCGATTATGGCCATGTGGGTGAAGTGGAGTCGGTGAATGTTGAAGTCATCAACATGCTCACGCAAAGTGACGTTATTCCCGTGATTGCGCCGATTGGTGTGGGCCGGGATGGACTGACCTACAACATCAACGCCGATTTGGTGGCGGGCAAGGTGGCGGAAGCGGTGAAGGCCGAGAAGCTCATCCTGCTCACCAATATCTCAGGTTTGATGGACAAGCAGGGGCAGGTGCTCACGGGCCTGACCACGGCGCAAGTGAACGACCTGATCGCCGATGGCACCATTTACGGCGGTATGCTGCCGAAAATAGGCTGCGCCCTGAGCGCGGTGGAGAACGGCGTAACCAGCGCCCACATCATTGACGGCCGGGTTGCCCACGCCACCTTGCTGGAAATCTTCACGGATGAAGGCGTTGGTACGCTGATTACCCAGCGCCGTTAAGCCGCACCCAGCCGGCACGAGGCTGGCAATCAGTGGATGGACGGGAATTCACTGGCGAACTTCTCGATCCATTCACTGGCCGCTTCCTCGCCGGTTAGGCGGCGTCCCTCTGTCCGCTCGACGTGGCGCTTGTATTGCTCGATGTGGCATACCTGCTCGACCATCCTCACCTTGTAGGCGTCACTCCATTCCAGAAAGCGCACGCCGATTTCGTACTGCGACTCATGGTCATGGCACCAAACGACCTGCGCGTTCACGGTGAGTGGCGGCTCGATGAAGGGGATACGCACCTGCAGGATAACGCCTGGCGGGAAGCGCTGGTTCTGGATAAAGGCCAGGCCGCCCTCGCTGATGTTGGACAGGCGAGGCTGGACGGAACCTTGGTCGGAGGAGAGTGAAACTTCAATGGGGATATCCGTCGGGTGACGGATGAACTCGCGCGCCTGCTTTGCCATAGTGTGTCGGGGCATCTCCAGTCCTCGGTGAGCGCATGTGCCATCCGGCCGCCACCCGTCTATGTTTCCGAGCCTCTATTTCGGGTAATCCTGGACCTGGACAGTTCAGGTCTCGGACATCTTGGCCTCGGAGTCGACCTGGGATCTTGGATCCAGGAGGCGGCTAGCTCCTTGCGTAAGGGGTTTATTATAGAGAAGGAGATTTCGCCTGAAACAGTGCGTCGTGGCGGCTTACCTAGCGTTGGCCGCCGTGTGCGAGGTGGCAACTAATGCTAGATTAAATACGCGGTATTCATTTTTTAAGGCGCGCCGTGCCTCTCAGTTGCGCATCTCACCGGTGCAGCGCGCAACGGCTCATGTGTAATCGGTGTTCGTGCGCTGGTTGCCTCGATTCCCTGACTCTTCGGTAGATTGTCATGAAGAAAGCATTTTCCGCCCTGGTCTTCACGGTACTGGCTGCTTATGGTGGCTTCAAAGGGTTTGTGTGGTACCAGACCAACCAGGCGCTCGACGAGCTAAAGACCCTCCTGGCTCCCCATGCCGCGCTGGAACATGGCTGGATCGGATCCTCGTTGGCTGGAGAAATCAGCGTCAAGGATCTGCGCCTTACCCCGTTTCTGCTCAGAGACACCCTGACGATCGACCAGGTTGTTGTGAAGGCATCGGGTGCGGACGAGCTTTTGTCGCTGCTGAGTGATCTGCAAGCGGGACGGGCGCCTGACAGCCTTGAGTGGCGGGTGAAAGGGCTGCGCATGGGGCTGTCGTCACCAGCCCTGGAGACCTGGGTGGCCGATCCCTTTAGTCAGGCGCTCACCAAGGTTGCCTGCGGAACGGAACCGGCACAGGGGCCTTCCGCCTGGCGCGCCATGGGCTACCAGCAACTGGTGTCGGATCTGACGTTCAAATACCGGCTGGATCCCGTTGCCCAGACCCTGACGCTGAACCTGCGCGGTGAGACGCAAGACATGTCGAGCGGTGAGTTGATGATGACCCTCAAACTGAGCCAGCCTGGACTTCCGTTTGGCAACGGTGTTGCCGCGCAGCCACCCCAACTGGACTACGCCCGCCTGAACTACGAGGACGATGCCTATATGAGCCGGGTGGCGCGCTACTGTCGCGGTATCACCGGACTGGATCAGGACGCCTATGTTGAGCAATCGGTGGACCAGTGGGAACAGGCCCTGGCCGGACTGGGAGTGCGCATCAATGACGACTTCCGGCAGGCTTATGGGTTGTGGTTGAGTGGCGGCAAGCGGGTTCTGCTCGAACTGGATCCGCAACAGGAACTGGACTACGGCCTGCTGCCCTTCATCAAGCCGGTAGACGCCTTGGGCCTGCTGGGCGCCTCCCTGCGGGTGGGTGATTATGCCGTACAGGATTTGGCGCTCCAATGGGATGCGGGCACCGTGCTGGCGGCCTTGCAGGGTGAGTCGGCAGTGGCGGAGCCGGAGCAGCCGGCTGTGCGCGTGGAGGAACCGACGCCCGTGCACCAGCCAATATATCGAGCCGTGACTTATGAGGAACTGGCCGGCCACCTGGAATTCCCGGTGCGGATCAATACGGTTCAGGGCAAGCTGTATGAAGGCAAGCTGTTGTCCGTGGAAGAACTCGGGGTGCACATCGGTGCGCTGGTCTCGGGCGGTGTCATCACCTACCCGGTGCGGCGCGACGACATCATTGAAATGGAAGTGTATCGCTAATGGCCTGTTCTGCTGATGGCTCCGTTTTGCTGATGAAAGCGTCTTGTTGATGGAAGCGTTTCGGTGATGGGAGGACAACACTAGTGGGAATGTCGCAATTAACCCTGGAGGAGCGTCTGCGCCGGCTCATTGCCGCGCCGTCGATCAGCAGTGCATTGCCGGACTGGGATCAAAGCAACCAACTGGTGGTTGAGCAGTTGGGGCAGTGGCTGGAGGAGCTGGGATTTGCCGTGGAACTCAAGCCCATTGCGAACCGGCCCGGCAAGTTCAATCTGATCGCGGTCAAGGGGCGTGGACCGGGTGGTCTGGTGTTGGCGGGCCACACCGATACGGTGCCCTGTAACCCCGAGCGCTGGCGTCAGGACCCCTTTACCCTGACCGAGCGTGATCAGCGCTTTTACGGGCTGGGAACCTGTGACATGAAAGGCTTCTTTCCCATTGTCATTGAGGCGGTGAAAAGCCTGGGCGAGGCGGATTACCGCCAGCCCCTGATCATCCTTGCCACGGCCGACGAGGAAAGCTCCATGAGCGGCGCTCGCGCCCTGGCGGCGCAGGGCTTTCCCAAGGCACGCTATGCGCTGATTGGCGAGCCGACGGGGCTCAAGCCGATTCGGATGCACAAGGGCATCATGATGGAATCCCTGCGGGTCACCGGACGCTCCGGCCATTCGTCCGACCCATCCCTGGGGCGTAGCGCACTGGAAGCGGTGCAGGCTATGATGGGCGCGCTGCTGACGTTGCGCGCGCAACTGCAGGTAAGTCATCGCAACCCCATGTTCCGGGTCGCCGAGCCGACCATGAATTTT
>CAYXVO010000245.1:0-2993 GCA_964467875.1 uncultured Pseudomonadales bacterium
CAGCAGGGCGATATCGGGCAGCAATACGGGTGAGACGATACCAGCCTTGGTGGTGGCGCCGGTAGTGACAATGGCGATGGGGGTCACCTCGGAGCCGGTGCCGGCGGTGGTGGGGACCTGGATCAGGGGCAGGCGACTGCCCTTGGCATTGCCCACGCCATGGATATCGGCCAGCGCTTGCGTACAGCTGGGTGCGGCCAGAAAGGCCACCAGTTTGGCCACGTCCATGGAGCTGCCGCCGCCAAATCCGACTACCAGATCCGCCTGCCGACTCTTGGCCAGTTCGACCGCCTTGAGGACGGTACGGTCGGCGGGATCGGCCTCGACTTCGTCGAACACTCCAACCTCCACACCGGCTTTCGTGAAACCGGGCATAACCCGGTCCAGCAATCCCACTTTGCGAATGCCGGGGTCGGTAACGATCAGGACTGATTTTGCACCCTGTTCCTGGCACAAGGAGCCCAGCCGCTTGGCACTGCCAGGTTCGCTGATCAGCGTTTTGGTGGTGGTAAAGCTGAAAGACGTCATGATCCATTCCCCGCAAGTCGTTAAACAGGATGATTACTTAGTCTTTTGGACGACGAACCACCGTAACTCGAAGTGGACATGAGGTGTTCTTTCGGAACAGAGCCATGGATGGCTCGGTAGCCCCACCGACACAAGGACGTGTCGTTGGGGCGGTGGAGAAAGAACGCCTTGTGGCCACTCTGCATGATCTAGCAATCTGGTGGAGGGCTATGCATCCTGCAGATTACTGATGCCGTGCTTCCATCAGACTCTCAGCCGTCGTTAAGCCATTGTTCCACCGGTTGCGACGGCACGTCCATGTGCCGGCGCGCCCTCCGCGGCATCCATGCCGCTGTTCCACAATGACTTAACGCCGGCTCTACGTGTGATTCTAACCCTGTAGTAACCCAAAGAGTCCTTAGAACAAAAACTGCTCTGCCTCTAGCTCCATCAGGGTGTCCACACCCGCCAGAATGGCGTCCTGATGAGCCTTGGTGCGTGGCAGCAGGCGCTTGAAGTAAAAGCGCGCCGTGGCCAGTTTTGCCTGATAGAACGATGCATCCTCGCTGCCCGCGTTCAGTTGCTCCGCCGCGGTCTTCACCATCAGCGCCCAGAAATAGGCCAAGGCCGCGTAGGATGAAAACTGCAGGTAATCCACCGCCGCGCCGCCGATTTCTTCAGGGTTGGCCTGGGCAGCCTGCAGCACATGATCGGTCAGAGACCGCCATTGCGTCACCAGCTCGGCCAGGGGCGCCAGGAACTCATGTAGCGCCGCATCGTTGTGGTAGGTTTCGCAGAACGCCAGGATCTCTGACTGGAACCGCTGCATCTCCGCGCCCCGGTCACCCATCAGCTTGCGCCGTATCAGATCCAGCGCCTGAATGCCGTTGGTGCCTTCGTACAGCATGGTGATGCGGCCATCCCGCAGCAATTGTTCCATACCCCATTCGCGGATATAGCCGTGGCCACCGTACACCTGCATGCCCAGGCTGCTGGCTTCCAGGCTGAGATCGGTCAGAAACGCCTTGATGATGGGGATGAACAGGGCCACTCGCTTGCTGGCCTGGGCTCGCACGTCGACGTCTTCATGCAGATGCTCGACATCGATTTGGGTGGCGACGTAGTAGGCCATCATCCGGCTGCCTTCCACCAGCGCCTTTTGGGTCAGCAGCATGCGGCGCACGTCCGGGTGAACGATGATGGGGTCCGCCGCTTGTTCCGGTGCCTTGGGGCCAGTCAGGGAGCGGGACTGCAAGCGCTCGCGGGCGTAATGCACCGCGCCCTGGTAGGCCATTTCGGCCACGCCCAGGCCTTGCAGGCCTACCTGGAAGCGGGCGTCGTTCATCATGGTGAACATGCACACCAAACCCTGATTGGCCTCGCCGATCAGCCAGCCGCGCGCACCGTCGAAGTTCATTACGCAGGTGGCCGCGCCTTTGATGCCCATCTTGTGCTCGATGGAACCACAGCTCAGGGTGTTGGTTTCGCCCTGCGTGCCATTGGTATCCGGTAGCAGCTTGGGTACCAGAAACAGGCTAATACCCTTCACTCCGGCGGGTGCGTCCGGCAGGCGGGCCAGCACCAGATGAATGATGTTGTCACTCATGTCGTGCTCGCCGCCGCTGATGAAAATCTTGGTGCCGCTGATGGCATAGGAGCCGTCGCCGTTGGGCTCGGCCTTGGTGCGCAGCAGGGCCAGGTCGGTGCCGGCCTGGGGTTCGGTCAGGCACATGGTGCCGGTCCAGGTGCCGGACACCAGTTTCTCCAGATAGGTGTCCTTCAGTTCCTGGCTGCCGTGGCTATGCAGTGCCAGCACGGCACCTTCGGTCAGACCGGAATAGACCCGGAACGACAGGTTGGCGGCCATCAGCATTTCATGGAAAGGCGCCGCCAGGCTGATGGGCAGGCCTTGGCCGCCGTAGGCTTCGGGCCCGGTCATGGCGGCCCAGCCGTTGTCGCAGAATTGTTGGTAGGCGCCCTTGAAGCCGGCCGGCGTGGTGACCTGACCATTGTGGAATTGGGCGCCTTCTTCATCGCCACTGCGATTCAGGGGCGCGACTACTTCACCGGTGTAGCGGGCACCTTCTTCCAGCACAGCGTCGATCAGATCACGGTTGATGTCGGACTTGTTCAGCGCCTGATAATGGTCCGTCACCCACAGGACTTCATGCAGGGCAAAGCGCATGTCGCGCAGGGGAGCTTTGTACTCAGCCATGGATCGGTCTCCGGTCAGGAATCAGGACTTGCGGTAGTCGGCGAGGCGGCCGTTTTGCCCGGCCAATTGCTGGAGCAGGGCGGCAGGCTGCCAAACGTCACCATGTTGGCGTTGCAGGGCCTGAATCTCGGCCAGAACCTTCGGCAGCCCCAGGGAGTCGGCGTAGGCCATGGGACCGCCGCGCTCGGCTGGAAAGCCATAACCGTTGAGATAGACGGTGTCGATATCGGCGCTGCTCTCGGCAATGCCTTCTTCCAGGATCTTCGCGCCT
>CAYXVO010000245.1:3032-4945 GCA_964467875.1 uncultured Pseudomonadales bacterium
ATCAGCGCCAGAATACAGCGGGTGACAATGGTGTCGTCGCTGATCTCGTGGCGTTCGATGCCAGCGGCTTGAGAGGCCTTGGCCACCAACGCGTCCACCTCGGGATCGGGAATCGCCGTGCGGCTGCCGGCTTCATAGCGGTAGTAACCCTGGCCGCTCTTCTGGCCGAAGCGGCCCATCTCGCAGAGCCGGTCATCGAGCCAGACGCTGGCGTCGGAGGGTATGCCCGCCATCTGACGCGCGCGCCATTCCAGGTCCACGCCCACCACGTCATACATTCGGAACGGCCCCATGGCCATGCCGAAGTTCTCCAGCGCCCGGTCGACCTGTTGTGGCAGTGCGCCTTCCAGCAGGAGCAGTCGGGCCTGATGCACATAGGGCGCCAGCATACGGTTGCCGATAAAGCCGTGGCAGTTGCCTGCGACCACCGCGACCTTCTTGATCTGCTTGGCCAGGGTTTGGGCGCGGGCCAGGACGTCGGGCGCGGTGGACGCGCCCCGAACGATCTCCAGCAGCTTCATGATGTGGGCCGGGCTGAAGAAGTGCAGGCCCAGCACCTGCTGGGGGCGCTGGGTGGCATTGGCGATGGCGTCCACGTTCAGGTAAGAGGTGTTGCTGGCCAGCACGGCGTCGGCTTTGAGGGTGGTGTCGAGCTGACGGAAGATTTTCTGCTTCAGCGCCAGGTTCTCATAGACCGCTTCGATCACCAGATCCACGTCGCGGATCGCGGCATAATCGGTCGCGGTGTTCACCCGCGCCACGCGGCGATCCATCTCGGCCTGATCGATGCGCTCCTTGGCCACCATCTGCGCGTAAGTCTTGCGAATGGCGGCGACACCCTGATCCAGGGCGTCCTGGCCGACATCGACGAGCGTTACGGGAATGCCAGCGTTAACGAAGCTCATGGCAATGCCTCGGCCCATGGTGCCGGCGCCGATTACAGCAACCTGATTGAAGCCGTGGCTGGCGGACTGGGAGGAAGAATCGGTCATGACATTTTATCCTTCAATCGGGCCGCGATCGGTCTGGGGGAGTCATCGCGACGGCAAGGTCTGAGGGCGGAAAGAGATAGACCTTACACGAATAGCGAGCAGTGGTAGAAATTAATCTTATGCATGTTTGTGGATGCCCGGCGTGCATAAGAGATCGGGCAAAGCCCTTGCCTTCGCGGGTTTCGGCGGCTAACTCCGCACGGTGGCGTGAAGCGGTTGGACATGCCTGGGGAGCTCAGGGATATTGCGCGAACGGCACCGGGCGCCGATTGACATTGTGGGGGGGTCCGGGAATCCTTACGCGGGCGTGGATCGGGGGAGCATGTCAGTCCCGCTACCCGCCGTGCTGAATCGGTGCCTGTTGTATGGCTAAGGTCTTTGAGTAGAGAGATTGAAGCAAGAGGGTCAGAGGCTTGCGTCGAGAAAATACCTTGTATCGAAAGAATGTCGAGCGTCGGGACAAGGCCATGAGCGGTATCCGCCGGCGGCTGAGCCTGCCGGGGTGGCTCCTGGTTCTGGGCAGTCTGATGACACTGTCGTCCGCCGTGTCCGCCGACCAGGTCCGGGTTGCGGTAACCAGCAGTTTCAGCACGGCCATGGCGCGACTGGCGCCATTGTTCGAGGAACGTACCGGCCATCGCCTCATGAGCAGTTCCGCCTCCACCGGTAAGCTCTTCGCCCAGATCCGACAGGGTGCGCCCTATGATCTATTTCTGGCTGCCGATGATCAGCGACCGCAACGCCTGATCGATGAAGGCCTGGCGGTGGCGGACAGCTTTTTCATCTACGCCAGCGGGCGCCTCGTGCTGTGGAGCGCTGATCCACACCTGGTAGACGCCCAGGGCGAGGTGCTGCAGAACGCCGAACCGTCCCGGCTGGCCGTCGCCAATTTCCGCACCGCGCCCTATGGCGTGGCGGCCC
>CAYXVO010000246.1:0-4936 GCA_964467875.1 uncultured Pseudomonadales bacterium
CTGGAAGGGGGATCGCGGTGGATACAGGGCTGCCATCGGGTGAGGAGTTTCCTTCATTTGTGGAATTCTGGCTGATGCGCCCGTCACCAAAAGATCGCTCGATTACCTTCTATGGGCTTTTGGATGGCAAGAGTGTGACGGGGGCGTATCGGTTTGTGGTGACGCCTGGGGACACCACGGAAATGAAGGTGTCCGCAACGTTATTTCCGCGCCGAAGTATTGAATTGTTAGGCGTCGCGCCGCTGACGAGCATGTTCTTTTATGGCGAGAACACTAGCCGGCCGCGAGGTGAGTGGCGCGCAGAGGTGCATGATTCGGACGGACTTCTGATCCATGACGGACAGACATCGGAGTGGCTCTGGCGTCCATTGATCAACCCCCGATCCTTGCAGATGGATTATTTTTATACAGAAAACGTGCGCGGCTTTGGGCTGATTCAGCGCGACCCCCGCTTTGCACATTATCAGGACCTGGGGGCGCGTTATGAGAAGAGACCAAGCGCCTGGGTGGAGCCGCAGGGCGATTGGGGCAAGGGGCATGTGGTGCTGGTTCAGTTGCCAACACCGGACGAAACCAACGACAACATGGTGGCGTTCTGGCGACCGTCAAATCCGGTCAAGCCAAATGAGCCTATGACCTATTCATATCGGGTGCTGTTTGGTGGGCCAGGTGTTGCCAGCGAGACGATGGGTAGGGCGGTCAATACCTTTGTTGGAGATGGTGACCGTATCGGAGGGGGCGACGTGGAAGGTGGTTACCGAATAATCATCGATTTTGACGGGGGGGCTTTGGATAAGTTGTCTCGGCGCGCGGCGGTCGTGGGTTCGGTCACTCCACTGGAAGGCACTGAATTGATCGAGCAGTTCGTGGAATACAACGAACCACAGGACGTTTGGCGGCTCTCCATTTTGGCCAAGCCGGAGGCGGACAGGCCGCTGTCTCTGCGAGCGTTCCTGAATGAAGGCGAGCGTGCCTTGACGGAAACCTGGACCTACCGGTTGCCGCCCGACAACGATATTCTGCCCAAGGACAAGTAGCGGTGGCCGATCCTTATGGGGAGCTGGCTCTGACCCGCATCCTGGCGTACCTGGAGGCGAGCGGCGTAGAGGTGACGCGTGAGGTCAACCTGGCCGCGCTGAGACTGGTGCAGGAAGCGCTGGAGGATTCAAACGCCGCGCCCCTGGATTATGTGATGTCACGGATACGGGAACAATTCAGCGTGCCGGTACAGCCCTTGCCGCCGGCCTTTCCAGCCATTAACCGCGGCAGTATCGGGTACGACGACTTCGGATGAAGACTCACAATACCAACTCGCCAAGCATGGCCAAGCCAGCGCCGGTTAATTGGCGGCGTGCCGCCTGGATCAGGCGATCATTTCTGACCATCGTAGTGTTACTGCAAACGCTTGTCGGCAGCTATTACATGAGCTCGGTATTGCCATACCACGGCGGTAACCTCGTGGAGCAGGGGCTGATCCTGTTATTTGCCATCCTGTTTACCTGGATTTCGGTGGGATTCTGGATTGGTGTGTTTGGCTTCGTGGTGCGCCGCTTTGGTGGCGATCGCTTTTCCCTGGTACGGCGTCATCCGGAAAGCAGCCTGAATCAGGTACCCTTGGCGCGAACCGCCGTGGTCATGCCGGTTTATCATGAAGACGTGAACCGTTCTCTGGGTGGGCTACGGGCGGCTTATCGCTCCTTGCAGCGCACGGGGCAACTGGAGCATTTCGATTTCTTTATCCTGTCCGATAGCCGTGACCCGGAAATCTGGCTCGCTGAGCAGGCCGCCTGGTACCAGCTGTGCCGGGAGCTCAACGCCTTTGGACGCCTGTTCTATCGCCGCCGCACGCTCAACATGAATTACAAGAGTGGCAACATCGCAGATTTTCTCCGGCGCTGGGGGAGCTCCTACGAATACATGATCGTGTTGGACGCCGACAGTCTCATGCGCGGCGAAACGCTGGTAAAGATGGTTCGTTTGATGGAGCTGGAGCCCAGGACCGGCATTCTCCAGACCAATCCTACGCTGGTGAATGCACAATCCTTGTTTGCCCGTGTGCAGCAGTTTTCCAATCACGTTTATGGTCCGTTGTTCAGCACCGGGCTGGCCGCGTTTCAACTCGGTGAGGCGGCTTACTGGGGGCACAATGCCATTATCCGTACCGCGCCTTTCATGAAGCACTGTGGTCTAAAACGGCTACCGGGGCGAGGTTTGTTCAAGGGGCCTATCAGCAGCCACGATTTCGTGGAGGCGGCCTATATGGGGCGTGCCGGCTACGAGGTTTGGCTTGAGCCAGAGCTGAGCCACAGCTATGAAGAATCACCGCCGACGCTGGTGGATGAGCTGACGCGGGACAAGCGTTGGGCCAAGGGTAATCTGCAACATCTTTATCTGCTGCTTTTTGGTCGCAAGATCCGTATGGCTCATCGAATGGCCTTTCTCAATGGGGTCATGTCCTATATGGCATCGCCTTTGTGGCTGTTATTTCTGGTACTGGCGACCATCGAAACAACACGCCTGGTGCTCTGGCCCATCAATTATTTTCCCCAGGCCCATAGCCTGTTTCCCTTGTGGCCGGAATGGCGCCCTGAATGGGCTCTTCGACTGGCGGCAAGCACACTCTTTCTGCTGTTTTTTCCAAAAATTCTGGCGATTCTGGATGTATGGCTCAGCCGCCGACGCTGGCAATACGGCGGCATTTTGCGCCTGACTCGCAGCGTGTTGCTGGAAATGCTGGTTTCCACCTTGCTGGCGCCGATCCGTATGCTGGCCCACAGTCGCTATGTAATCGAGGCTCTGTTCAATGTCACCTTACGTTGGGCGGGTCAGAATCGTACGGAAGAAACCGGTTGGACAGATGCGGTATTAAGTCAGGCGCCTGGCACACTAATCGCGCTGGCATGGGCTGGCTTTGCCTGGTGGCTCGACCCTATGTTTTTCTACTGGTCGTTGCCGGTTGCGTTGCCACTAATTTTCGCAGCGCCAACATCGGTGTTGCTGAGCCGCGTTGGTATTGGCCAATGGTTCCGGCGCCACGGATTTTTCCTCACGCCGGAGGAGCTCCAGGGAAGTGAGTTAGTGGAGGATCTGGCGAGCGCGAACCTACAATCGCCTCCGGGTTCGCAGCGTCCGGCATTTGTGCGCGCGATTCTGAATCCGGTGCTGAATCAGGTGCATGGCGCCTTTGCCCGATCTCATCCGGTGGGAGCAAAGCGCAAACGACTGGAGGAATTGCGGGAGCGTTGTCTGGTGGAGGGGCCTGATCAGCTACAACGTTCGGAGCTAAGTCTGCTGGCGCAGCATCCGGCAACGCTGCATTGGTTGCACCGTCACGCGTGGCGTGCTGAACCGGACAGCTATTGGGGACGAGAGCTGGCAAGGCGGGTACGTTAGAAGGCCGGGTACACTAGAAGGCTGAATACGTTAGAAAGTCGGATGATCCGCGTATCGGTCTATTTCGATATTTCCCATAGAGAACCCCAAAAAATGCGGGGACTTTCTATGGGAAACCTTTTCGCCATCGGTTAATAATTCTCTACCACTTAATGAAAATCCGATAGTTGGGGTGCTTACCTGGCTGCAGGCTGCTTGCGGCGCAGTCCGATGCCAGCCAGGCCCATGCCCAACAGCGCCAGGCTAGCGGGTTCCGGTACGCTGGCAGGCTTCAGTTTTGCGGTGATCTTAACGATGATGTCGTCGAAATCCGCATCCTGGGAGGCGCCACTGTCGTCCAAGCCCAACAGAATCTCATCACTGATGCCATCCCAGTAACTAATGAAACGCTGCGCGGCGCTGCCATCGTTTTGGTCTGCGCTGCTGGGGTCATTGTCGACGAAGATACCGAGTCCGGTCAGGAAGCCGAAATCCAGTGCACCGGATCCGCCTTGCCAGGTCATGGTGTAGATTTGACCTGCGGTGGCGGTGGCTGTATTGAAAATCTCCTGCCCGCCGACCCACAAAGCGTTTTTTAACGAGGCTTCCTTGAACAAGTACTCGAACGTCAGTTCGAGTTCGGCGTCCGTGTTGGCATAGACGTGGGCGCCAAGGGTGCCGGTCTTGCCGGCCAAGTCTGCGTAGTCATTGGTCGCCGGGATGTCGAACGAGGCAGAGTCTGCATCCTCGACAACATTGATCAGGGCCGCATTGGCACCACCGGTAAAACTAAACGCCGCCGTCAGCGCGATCACATATCCAAGAGATTTCATTTACTTACTCCTTCCTAGAGTTGGCATACCGAGAGTTGGCATACCGAGAATTGGCATACTGATTGATGCAGCCGTCATTAATTTTGAGCCGCCAAGAAAAGTTACACATCCGCCGATTGAATGACAATTTGTCCATATTTTGCGACGACCGAATCAGGCGCTTGACGTTGTAGGGCGACATGGCGTCAGGCCCTGTAATGACGCGGTTCACTGCGCTTTACCGGGGAGGGCCAGGGGGGGCAGGGGGCCAGGGTGTATCGTGGAAATTAACTAGAAACCTGTGTGATGCGGTGGCGTTTGTGTCGGTTCCCTGTTTTGTCTTTAATCCAAGAAAGCTGTGATTGTCCCTATCCCGCCACTCGCCGCCTGAAGATCTCATCTGAAGTTTTGGCAGGGCCAGGCAGGTCCATGGCCAGGTCGTCTTGAGCTGTGACTGCTGCCAGTGCCGTGCTCGTTTCTGTGGAGGGATGCCCGGTGTATCTGTCTGGAGGTGAGATTGTTGGAACGAAAGAGTCCTTCTGCCTTTAAATCCGTGCCGTCGGCGTTTAGAAAAGTGGAATGCAAGCTGGCGGAGGAACTGAACAAACTGGAGCAGCAAAGTCTGGATCGCCGCGATCATGAGTTTTCAGAGAAGCTGAGGGCCTTGGTCGAGGAATATGCCGCAGACCCGGAAACCGTGGCCGCGGCAGTGCATGCGTCCGCTGCGGAGTTCACCATGGGTGCCGATTGAG
>CAYXVO010000247.1:0-246 GCA_964467875.1 uncultured Pseudomonadales bacterium
GGGGCATCGTCTGAAAGGCGTAGTCCGCAGAACTAGTCGCACATATTCGTGAATCCTGTCACATTTTATCGCCCATCTCCTGACGCGGCGTCCTTTAATTCGTCGAACGGGAGCATTTAAAGCCTCTCCTTAACCCACGGAATAACGCGATGGATTGTATCCTTACAAAAACTGGCTCTATACTCATCGGGCGGGCTCGGTTACTTCAAGGGTGCAGCCAACAGCTGGCTTTTGGCCCAAGCCAGA
>CAYXVO010000247.1:256-4930 GCA_964467875.1 uncultured Pseudomonadales bacterium
CTAGTTTGCGTGGCGCCCGCACATACCCAATTAAGGAGACAAGAAATGAAAAGAATCGTATCGGGTTTGATGCTTGTTGCAGCCTCTAGCATGGCTTTTGCGAGCCCAGGTCCTGGCTGTGGCGCAGGTTCAATGATCTTCAAGGGACAATCCGGCCTTGCCCCGCACGTACTGGCGGTAACCACCAATGGCAGCTTCGGCAACCAGACCTTCGGTATGACCACCGGCACACTGGGATGCAATCCCAACACTGCCATCACCACTAACGCGGCCGTTTTCGTCGACCAGAACATGGAACAACTGGCTGCGGACATGAGCCGTGGCGAAGGTGAATACCTGAGCGCCCTGATGCTGTTGCTGAAAGTGGAAGAATCCGACAAGAACCACTTCAAAGCCGTGATGAAAGATCAGTTTTCAGCGGTCTTTTCCAGCTCGGACGTTACCTCTGATCAAGCTCTGACCCAGCTCGAGTCTGTGATGAAGGCTGACGAAACCCTGGTTAAATACCTCGGCTAATCGATCTGCCAGCCATAAAGCCGGCACCCGCCGGCTTTATGGCATCTGGCCCCCGCATTTTTTACATACAGCGTGTACAATCGCGACTTCCGAATAATGATTCCGTTTCTCCAGCGCAGGTGTTCGCCATGCGGCCGTGCTTTTTGACGATGTGGCTTGCCGCATTATGGTTCACCGTGGCCGTGAATCAGAGTTTGGCCAGTGTCGTGCCGGATGCCGAGGCGTCCAGTGTTTTGCCTAACCCCAGTCATGCCCAACCCGTCGCCGTTAGCGATCTGGTACAGGCTGCCGAGCAACGTACACTGGCACGCTCACCGGAGTGGCTGCCATTGCTCCAATACCGTCCGCCGATCTTTGGTTGGACGCCGATCAGCCAAGCGGATGACGACCGTTTTTTCCTGGCACCCGCCGGCAAGACCGATCCAGATGCGGAGCTGAGTGCCACCCTCGCCGCCTTCATGGCCACCACGGGCGACAGCGACCCGGCACAGTGCCGCTTCCCGGCCCGCCTGCATTGGCTGCAGCAGCAGGGCGCCCCCTTTACCGAGATTCCCACGCCGCCATGCCCAGCGCTGGAACAATGGTTACAGGACCTGAATACGGCAAGAGTGACCCTGGTGTTCGCCTCGTCCTACCTTAACAGCCCGTCTTCCATGTTCGGCCATACCTTTTTACGGCTGGACCCCCCTGATCTGGACCAGGGCAATCCAATTCTGGCCAGCACCATCAGCTATGCCGCGGACGCAGCCGACCACGACAGCGAATTGCTGTTCGCGTACCGTGGCATCTTTGGCGGATATCCGGGCATCACGACGGTTGAACCCTACTACGACAAGATTCGGCTCTACAGTGAAATAGAGAACCGCGATTTGTGGGAGTATCAGCTCAACCTGGCCCCTGACGAAGTAAAGCAACTGCTCCGTCACGCGTGGGAAATCAAGGACAAGCGCTTCGACAACTTTTTTCTCGACGAGAACTGCGCCTACCGACTCCTGACCCTGGTAGATGTGGCTCGCCCCGGCACCGAACTGATCCCCCAGTTGCCAGCGCTACGCGCCATTCCGTCGGATACCGTCCGGGTGGTGGTCGCCAATCAACTGGTCGATGACATTTTTTACCGCCCGTCCCAGGCCACCCTGGTGCGCAGTCAACTCGATCAGCTGAGCGAGGACGAGCGGACGCTCGCCGCCCACAGCTTTGTGGCGAAGGCCGCCCCCAACCACAGTGAACTAACACAGCTCGCCCCCGAGCGCCAGGCGGCATTGCTGGAAGCTACGTATCAATTCACCCGCTACCGCGCCCTCAGCGACAAACTGCCCAGACAAGAAACCGCCGGTCTGTCCTACGCCCTGCTGCAAGCCCGTAGCCGCACGCCGACCCACTCCCCGCTTGTACCGCCCGCCGAGCCCGCGACCCGGGATGACCAGGGGCACGCGACCGGGCGCGCCTCGCTGGGATTTGGCCGGCAGGTATCGCGCAACTTCATTGAACTGCAACTGCGACCTGCCTACCATGATCTGCAGGATGCAGCGCCAGGCTACCGTCCCGGATCACAACTCCTGTTTCTGAATACGGATCTCCGGTATTACCTGGATAGGGACGAGCTTCAGCTCGAGCGCCTGGACGTAGTCAGCATCTTGTCACTGACACCGCGAGACCTGTTTTTCCAGCCGCTGTCCTGGCACGCCGCATTTGGCTCGGACCGGCAACTCACTGACCAGGGGTTACGGCCACTAGCCGGCTTTGTGGAAGGTGGCGCAGGCTACACCTACGCAGCAGGTGGCAGCCTGGTTTATGGTTTGGTTACCGGCGCTGCACGCGTGAGCAAGCACCTGCAGGATGGCTTTCAGTTGGCACCCGGCGCAACCGTTGGTTGGTCCTATCAGGCGGCAAGCAATGCCGTTCAGATCGATTTCGCCAGCCGCTTTTTCCCGGCCCAGGACCATGAGCCATTGCACCGTCTGGCGGGACAATGGAGCCTGCATTGGCAATCCAACTGGAGCCTGAGCATTGGTCTGGAGCGGGAAAGGAGCGGTGATGTTTACGCAACGACAGCACAAACCAGCGTCCGAGTGTATTTCTAGGGTCCACCAAGGCTTTCCCGGCTCCGTGCCGAGGGGTCGGGCTACCCTGCGACTGCTCGGTGTGTGGCTCCTGTGTCTCTGCCTGGGCGGTTGCGGCCATCTGTTTTTTTTCCCCAGCAAGGAACACGCCCTCACGCCGGACCAGATCGGCCTTCGCTACCAGGACATCTACCTCGCCACGGCCGATGGCGAAACCTTGCATGGCTGGCTGTTGCCCGCTACGGGCACACTACGGGGCAGCCTGTATTTTCTACATGGCAACGCCGAGAATATCAGCACCCACATCGGCAATGTCATGTGGTTGCCGGCTCAAGGCTATCAGGTTCTGTTATTGGACTACCGTGGCTTCGGCCGTTCAACCGGATCGCCAGATATTGGCGCCGCTCTGCTAGACGCGGAGACTGGCTATCGTTGGCTGATGACCCGTCCGGAAACCCAAAATCGCCCGGTTTTTCTTCTGGGACAAAGCCTGGGAGCGGCCATCACCGCCACCTTCAGCGCCAATATGCCGGACCTGCATGAGCGTGTGCAAGGCGTTATCCTGGACGCCGCCTTCTCCAGCTATCGCGGTATCGCGCGGGAAAAGCTGGCCCAGTTCTGGCTTACCTGGCCCCTGCAGTATCCGCTATCCTGGCTGTTGCCAGCGGACGTTGACCCTCAAGATCATATTGGCGCCATCTCGCCCACCCCGCTGCTGATTATTCACAGCACGCAGGATGTGATCATCCCCTACCACCACGCCGAAACCCTTTTTGAACGGGCGGGCGATCCCAAGCTACTGCTGACGACCAACACCCAGCATACCGCTACCTTTGGCACCAAAGACTACCGCATCAAGGTCATGGAGTTCATGGAAGCCGTGGTCGCACAGCGTCCGCCACCCATGCTTCAGGCGCAGCAACGCCGGTAAAATCCACGCCAGTTCAATAAACCGCAAGATTGCAGGCAAAAAAAACGCCCCGAAACGGGGCGTCTTCTGGAGCATGGCCGGTAGGCTGCGATTAGGCATCCAGCGCGGCAATGTCCTCCGGCGTCACTTCCTTGATGCTGAGCTTCACCCGGCCTCGTGCATCCACGTCCAGAACCTTGACGTAGACTTCCTCGCCTTCCTTGAGCACGTCGGTGACGTTCTCAATGCGGCGGTCGGCGATCTGGGAAATGTGCACCAAACCATCCTTGCCCGGCAACAGGTTAACGAAGGCGCCGAAATCGACGATCCGCTCGACCCTGCCCTTGTACGTCCGGCCAACTTCCACTTCAGCGGTAATTTCCGTCACGCGCTGCACGGCCGCATCGGCGGATGCCTTGTCGCTGGCGTAAATGCGCACACTGCCATTGTCATCGATATCGATCGACGCACCGGTAGTTTCGCAGATGGAGCGAATGGTGGCGCCGCCCTTGCCGATAACGTCACGGATTTTCTCCGGATCGATCTTCAATGCCACCATTTTCGGTGCATTGGCAGACAGCTCTTCACGGGCCGAGGTAATAATCTTGTTCATCTCACCCAGAATATGGATCCGCGCGTGGTGGGCTTGCCCCAGTGCGACTTCCATAATTTCCTCGGTGATACCCTGGATTTTGATGTCCATCTGCAGCGCGGTCACACCCTTATCGGTTCCCGCCACCTTGAAGTCCATGTCACCCAGATGGTCTTCGTCACCCAGAATGTCGGTGAGAACGGCAAAGCCGTTTTCTTCCTTCACCAGACCCATGGCAACACCCGCAACCGGCGCGCGCAACGGAACACCTGCGTCCATCAGCGCCAGGCTGGCACCACACACGCTGGCCATGGAGCTGGAGCCGTTGGATTCGGTGATTTCCGAGACCACCCGGATCACGTAAGGGAATTCTTCCGGATCCGGCATCACGGCCTGTACGCCGCGACGGGCCAGACGACCGTGACCGATTTCGCGGCGGCCGGTGGCCCCCATGCGTCCGGTTTCACCAACGGAATATGGAGGGAAGTTGTAGTGCAGCATGAATGGTTCTTTGCGTTCGCCTTCCAGGGCGTCGACATTGAGCGCATCACGGCTGGTACCAAGCGTTGCGGTGACCAGTGCCTGGGTTTCAC
>CAYXVO010000248.1:0-4898 GCA_964467875.1 uncultured Pseudomonadales bacterium
GTGTCCCAGCAGCCGCTCGGCCTCGGCCAACTTCCCGGCCGCCAGCACCTGGCGAATTCGGGTACTGCTCACCCGCTCGCCGTCCACCTCAACGGTGCGCGTGTGCTCGACACTGAAGCCGTGCTGGCCCGGCTCTGTCTGCATTAACAAGCCCTGGCGCTGCAACAGCTGAAAATCACCCGCTCGGTCGCAACCAAAGCGAAAATCATCCCCCACCACCAAATGCCGCAGATGGAGGCCTTCCACCAGCACTTGCCGTACGAACTGCTCGGCCGTCAGTTCCCGCAGACGTCGATTGAACTGCAGGCACACCAGATAATCGATGCCCGCCTCACGCAGGGCCACCAGCTTTTCCCGAAAGCGCATCAGACGGGCCGGCGCGGCATCACCCTGGAAGTACTCACGCGGCTGCGGCTCGAACACCATGACCACCGATGGCAAACCGCGCCGGGCGGCCTCGGCCTTGACCTGCTCCAGAATCGCCCGGTGCCCCAGATGAACGCCATCGAAGTTGCCAATCGTAGCGACAGAGCCCAAGGCTGGCGGCTCTAAATTATGCAATCCTCGAATCAGCTTCATGGTTGGATCAGACTGCCTGGCCAAAAGCAGGCATTATACCCGAGGCAGCGCACGCATCCCATATTTTGCCGGGCGCCGATGATCATCCGCACCCTCAACACGCCCACCTCAACGGCTCCAGATCCCCGCCACGCCTTGCGGGCTCCGTCAGCCATGCATCCGGAACTGCCGGACGCGGATGCCCAGCGCATAAAGCGCCACGAAATAAATCGTCATGCCACCCAGCGACAACACCGCGAGCCAGCCAGCCCGCTCATACCACGCCTGCGCCATCCATTGCGGCGAACCGTAATTCACCAACACCAGAAACACCACCATGGCGAGATTCGCCACGAGCAACTGCACCAGAAAGCGCGGCCAGCCTTCCTGAAACCGCCAAACCCCAGCCTTGTGCAGCCCCCAGCCCAACAGGCCGGCATTGAGAAAGGCCGAGAGCGTGGTTGCCAACGCCAAACCGGCGTGGGCCAGTGGAAAAATCAAAATCAGGTTGAGCACCATGTTGGCAACCATGGCGATGACCCCGATCTTCACCGGTGTCTTTGTATCCTGCCGGGCAAAAAATCCCGGCGCCAGCACCTTGATCAGCATGAAGGCGACCAACCCAATGGAGTACGCCCGCAGACTGGCCGCCGACATATAGACATCCACCGGCTCCAGGGCGCCGTAATAGAACAGGGTAATCAAGAGAGGTTCCGCCAATACCGCCAGGGCAACGGCGGCCGGCACGCCGATCAACAACACCGCACGCACCGCCCAATTCAACAAACCGGAAAAGGCCTCCGGCGAGCGGGCCGTGTGCTGGCGCGAGAGACTGGGCAAAATCACCGTGGCGATTGCAATCCCGAACACACCCAGCGGCAACTCGGTCAGGCGATCCGAATAGTACAGCCAGGACACACTGCCGGTTTCCAGAAACGAGGCCAGCACCGTATCCAGCAGCAAGTTGATCTGACTCACCGACACACCGAACAACGCAGGCACCATCAACTTCAGAATCCGGCGCACGCCCTCATGCCGGTAGTCGAGCCGCGGCCGCGGCAGCAGCCCCAGCCGCAACAGAAACGGCAACTGAAAGAAAAACTGCAAAATCCCCGCGATCAGCACCCCCCACGCCAGGCCCACGATGGGCACGGAGAGATAAGGCGTCAGCCAGAGCGCCGCGCCAATCATGGCCAGATTCAACAGCACCGGCGTAAAGGCAGGCACCGCAAAGCGGTCGTAACTGTTGAGGGTGGCGCCCGCAAAAGCTGTCAGGGAAATCAGCAGTAGATAGGGAAAGGTAATCCGGAGCATGTCCGACGCCAGCGCAAACTTCACCGGGTCACCCGCAAAACCCGGCGCAAAAATCCAGGTGATCCAGGGCGCGCCGGCAATCGCAAGCAGCGTTAGCAGCAGCAAGATGAAACCCAGAGCACCGGATACCGCACCCAGCAGAGCCTTCACCTCTGCCTGACTCCGGGTTGTACGGTATTCCGACAGCACGGGAACGAAGGCCTGCGAGAACGCTCCCTCCGCAAACAGGCGGCGGAGAAAGTTGGGGATCTTAAACGCCACAAAAAAAGCGTCCGCGCCAGCCCCCGCGCCGAACAGGTTGGCGATTACCATGTCGCGGATCAGACCCAGCACTCGTGACAACATCGTCATCAAGCCCACAAGGCCGCTGGAGCGCAACAAACTGTTAGAACGCGGCGGGGAATCCGCCGAAGTGGGAACTTGCGTCATGGGAGATCCGGACAATCTAAAGCACAATTAAGTTATGGGCGACGAATGCTAGCACCCACCAGCACCGAGGAACAGTTGCGTCGACGCGCGGATCGGCATAGGGTGTAGCAGTAATGGGCCCGTGCCCGCCCTGCAATCCCTGGCACCCCGCAGTTCTTAGTGCCAGTGATTGACAATTGGTCAATCGCGCGGCATAGTGTCGCGTCATTTTATTTCGAACAACCCGTTTCACATCGAGGAGTCAACAAGGTGGCGAATTCCGCATCAGCGAAAAAGCGCGCGCGCCAGCAAGAGAAAAACAGAGCGCACAATGCCAGCATGCGCTCCATGGTGCGCACCTATGTCAAGAAAGTCATAACCAAGATCAACGCCGGCAACTACGAAGAAGCCCAGGCAGCGTTCGTTGCTGCATCCCCCATTGTTGACAGCATGGTCAACAAGGGCATCTTCTCCAAGAACAAGGCTGCCCGCACCAAGAGCCGTCTGAACACTCGCATCAAGGCGCTCAAGCAAGCTTAATCAAGCGACACACCGTCGACTGACCAGAGCTTCGCAAATTTGCAGTAACCGCACCCTTGGGCGCGGTTATTTTTTTGCCTGCAGAAAAGTTGTACGACCGATCCGAAAGCCTCAGGCCAGAACCAGATTATCCCGGTGCATCAATTCGGGCTCGTGGCAGTAGCCCAGAATTTCCTGAATTGCGTCACTTGATTTGCCGATGAGCAGTTGCGCATCCTCGGCATCATAGTTCACCAGGCCACGCGCCACTTCCCGCCCAGACTCATCCACACAGGTCACCATTTCGCCCCGGCGAAACCGCCCACTGACCGCCTTGACCCCAACCGGCAGCAAACTGCGACCACGCTGCGCCAATACGGCAACTGCGCCCGCATCCAGCACCAGGGTTCCTTTGGTCTTCAGATGCCCCGCCAGCCACTGCTTACGCGCCGCCCAGCGCTCCTGCTCCGGCAACAACATGGTCCCCAGGGCTTCAGCCTGCCGCAGCCGCAACAACACATCCGTGATGCGACCTCCGACAATGACGGTGGACGCGCCGGACCGTGCCGCCAGACGTGCCGCGCGGAGCTTGGTCAACATACCCCCGCGCCCCAACGCCCCGGCCGCGCCACCCACCATGACATCCAGCGTCGGATCCGCCGCATGCGCTTGCGGCACCAACTGGGCGTCGGCATTGTGGCGCGGATCCTTATCAAACATACCATCCTGGTCAGTCAGGATAACGAGCGCATCGGCCTCCACCAGATTCGCCACCAGCGCACCCAGCGTGTCGTTGTCACCAAAGCGGATCTCATCGGTAACCACGGTGTCATTTTCATTAATCACCGGAATCGCCCGCATCTGCACCAGCGTGCGCACCGTGCTGCGAGCGTTGAGGTAACGCTTGCGGTCAGACAGGTCATCATGAGTCAGCAGGATCTGCGCGGTGTGCAGCCCGTGCTTTTTAAAGAACGTCTCATAGGTCTGCACGAGCCCCATCTGCCCGACGGCAGCAGCAGCCTGCAACAGGTGCACGTGCTGAGGCCGCTCGGTCATCCCCAGACGACTCATGCCCTCGGCCACCGAGCCGGACGACACCAACACCACCTCCAGACCTTCCCGGTGCAGCGCCGCAATCTGGTCAACCCAGGATTCGATCGAAGCAGCGTCAAGGCCCCGACCATCATTGGTCAACAGAGCACTACCTATTTTCACCACCCAGCGACGGGACTGGGCCAAGCGATTACGCGCAGAGGACGTCATGCCAAACTCACCACCAGCGATTACTGTTCGAGCCAAAACCCAGGCCGTTCGCAAAAACCTGCCTATTCAAGACCAAATCCCAGGAATGCAGCCACACCCGGACGTCGTTACTGTACGTAGTAAACCTCGACTTCGTCATCGAGATCATCATCGTCGTCCTGCTCCTCACCCAGGCGCTCCCCGCGCCGCCGGGCATTATAAGCCTGGACCGCCTCACGCGCCTCCTGCTCGATTTGCTGGCGCATCCCGGCTTCCTGCTGACGCAACTCGTCGTCTTCCGCTTCGGCCAACGCCCGCTCTTCCAGCCAACGCATGATCTCGTAACACAGCTCCTGAGTCCCGTCGCCGGATAACGCAGAAATCCGGAATACCGGACCATCCCAGCCGAGCTCATCCAGGAGCGACTCGCAACGCGCCTCGCGCTCCTCTTCCGGCAGCAGGTCAACCTTGTTCAGCACCAGCCAGCGTTCGCGCTCGGCCAGCCCTGGGCTGAACTTATCGAGCTCCCGCTCGATCACATCAAAGGCATCGGCCGGACTCGACTCATCCAACGGCGCCATATCCACCATATGCAGCAGCAGACGCGTGCGCACCAGGTGCTTGAGAAAGCGAATACCCAACCCCGCACCTTCCGCCGCCCCCTCGATCAGCCCCGGGATGTCCGCCACCACGAAACTGCGATGGGACTGCACCCGCACCACGCCCAGATTCGGCACCAGTGTCGTGAACGGATAATCCGCCACCTTCGGTCGTGCGGCAGAAATCGCCCGAATCAACGTCGATTTACCAGCATTAGGCAACCCCAGCAAGCCGACGTCGGCGAGCAGCTTAAGCTC
>CAYXVO010000249.1:0-4863 GCA_964467875.1 uncultured Pseudomonadales bacterium
GAGCAAGTCGAGCTGGTGACACAACGCATCGTGGGCCTGGGCGATTGGGTGGAACAGGGCAGCGTCAGTGAGAACGAACAGGAACGGCGCGACGGCACGATCCACTATTCAACCCGGCAGGAACAGCAAACTGGGCGCTTTGAGATCAAGGTTGAACTGATTGAATAATCATCCCGCTGGCATAGTCATTCCACTGGCATCGTCATTCCAGTGGTATCGTCATTCCAGTGACATCCGCATTGCAGCAACACCGTCCGCCCAAAAACAGAATCATCCCAGCACCAGAATCGTCCCAGCACCAGAGTCACGCCAAGAACCGTATCACCCCAGTAACAGGGCTTTGGCACGATTGACCTGAGCGGCAAGAAAATCGCTGCCACCGCGGTCCGGATGTACTTTCTGCATCATGCGACGATGGGCCTGAATGATCTCTTCGCGGCTGGCGCCTTCTTCCAGACCGAGAATGGCCAATGCCTGCTCGCGAGTCATGTCGTCCGGGCTGCGTGGCGCCTGCCCCTCCCGTGCGGCCTCGGCCCGCCATTCGGAGTCCAGTCTGCGGTCCAGGTACGCCTCCAGCACCGCCACGGAGTCGGGATAGCTCCCCCGGCACTCGCGATAGAGTTTGGCCAACTGGGTGTCGTTGAGCTGACTCAAAATCTGCCCTGCATACTCCCCCACCAGCACGTCACCGTCCATCTGCCCGGTCCGGTGATCCAGCGTCATGGCTAGCAATGAGGTCGTGACCGACGAGGTCTGCTCATCATTACCCGTCAAATTGCCTTGGAAGAAATCCAGCGCCTGCTTCAGCAATGGACCGTACTGAACCAGAGTGATCACGCGCCGGATTAGCAGAATCAGGGCCGCGCCGGCGGCCACCAGAAACTGCAGACGCCCCGTCAGCGCCAGCAGAATAAATACCAGTGCGGTGATGCCCAACGCCACGCTCAGCCACCACTGCTTGGCCTGGCGCGGACTGGACTGCAATCGATAGCGCACCAACCAGAACAGTAATAGCGCGATCAGAAAACCGAAGAGAAGCTGCACTCGAGTGTTCCTGTCTATGTAACGAGACGCCATGTGACGAAACGCGATATAACGACCCGGTCATCCCTTGAGCTGGCGCGTCAGAGCCCTGACCTCGGCGTTGCCGTTTCGCCCCAGGCGCTCCAGAGCCTTGATTCCACCACTGGCATAGACCGCCACTGCACACAGCAACTGGCGCAGACGATCGCTGCTGGCGCGGTCAAAGTGGGCGTAGGCACCTCCGGTCAGTCGCGCGATACGCCGATAGACAGTCTCGACCTCGGCATCGCTGCCCTCCTGAAACACAAACACCGGGACGCCGTGGATGGCGAGCTTGCCCGCCAGATCATAAAGCAGTTCCGGCGCCTCTTCTACCGCGTCACCGACAAACACCAGGGCCTGCACCGGCGTCGCTACCGTTTCGTGCAGGGCATGCCGCAGCACCCGCGCAATCTGGGTCATACCGGCCCGACACTGAACTTCCGCCATATGGTGCGCCAGATGCTCGCCATCGGGCGTCCAGGCCAGTGCCTGAAACTCATGGCGGCCGCGAAAATAACAGAGCTGAATCCGCAGCCCGCCCAGCTTGCCCGCCTCGGCAAACATATCGCCCTGGATCTGGCAGGCCTGATCCCACAGATGCTGGCGACTGGCCGTGGCATCGAGCGCGAAGATCAGCCGCCCCGCCTGGGCACGCGTCGCAGGCAGCGACGCTGCCGCCTCCAGAAAGGCCTCAACCTGCCGCTGACTCGATGGTACCAGCTCCTTATCCCTTGCCATAAAGCACCTCCACGACGCTTATTGCCAGATGCCATTTTACCAACCAGTTGTTGCCCGCCGTTTATTAGCAGAGCAGGGTTGGCCACCCGGGTCTCCTAGCTTACAACTTCTAGACCCGAAGCCAAGATGCGCGCGACCGATACCACCTAAGCCGGTTCAGCGTCTGTCACGGGCAATGGTGTTCCCCGCGTCGCAAACAGCTACACTCAGAGCCCAACCTGCGACGCGCACGCCTCACCGTGCGCTAGTGTTTGCGGCCGGGTCGGACCAGGCACCGCTTTTCGAGGAGTTTTATTTCGTGGAATTCAATATCCAGCAGATTGCCAACTTTACGCTCCAGTTGGCCCAGCAGGCCGGTGAACTCATTCGCAATGAGCGTCAGCAGGCCCGTTTCGAGCGCAACTACAAACTTGGGCAGGAACTGGTGACCAGCGTTGATATCAAGGTCGACCAGTTGATCCGGCAAGCCATCGAACAGCGGTATCCGGACCATGAAATCCTGTCGGAAGAGTCCTCCCCTCATTTCCAGGATCTGGAAAAGCTGCGCCGGCCGCTGTGGATCATCGACCCCATCGACGGCACCGTCAATTTTGCCCACAACCATCATCAGGTGGCGGTGTCCATTGCCTTCGCGATTAACGGCGAGGTCCAGGTGGGTGTGGTTCACTGTCCATTTCTGGGGGAGACGTTTCATGCCACTCGCGGCCAGTTCAGTCGCCTCAATGGCCAGCCCATTGCCGTCAGTGGCCTGGAGGATTTTCGCCAGGCCCTGATAGCAACCGGCTTTCCCTACGATAAGACGGAGCTGCCGACCCTGATCCGGCGCCTTGGCAAAGTGGTGGGTGAATGTCAGGACATCCGGCGCATCGGATCCGCCGCCGTCGATATCTGCTGGGTTGCCATGGGGCGGCTGGATGGCTACTACGAAAGTGTCAAGCCCTGGGATTTTGCCGCAGCCCAACTGATTGCCCGCGAGGCCGGTGCCCGCTTTGGCCACCTCGGCCCAGTTCCAGCCGGGATGCCGGAAGAACTCCACGGCAAGGATATACTGGTGACGACGCCGGCTTTGTATGACATGTTGCAGATTCTGCTGAAAGCAGCCGACCAGCGCGACGAGACGGACTGAGCTCGCCTGCGGCCATCTATCAGGTTTTAGGCCCGGCGTTAGAGGATGCCGGGGCAGGCGCAAGTTTTCTCCCAAATATTACAGGCCTCACAAATAGTACCGGTCTCACAAATAGTACAGGCCTCACAAATAGTACAGGCCTCACAAGACGTCTCGGACAACCTTGACCTGGACGTTTCACCTCAACTTTCATGCGACCGTTTCCGGTGCGTCCAGCAGCTGCTCAGCCAGAAAAGACCACTGCTCCTGCCAGAACTGCAACGGCATCAGCTTGAAGTCACTGCGCACGAACATGTGAATTTTGCCTTCCAGATAGGCCAGCAGGAAATTCGTGGCGCTCTGATTCGGCATATGGGGATCATAACCACCCTTGCGCTGACCTTCCTGCAGCAACTGGGTGAAACAGGTCTCGTAGTGCTGAAAGAACTGTGCGACCCGTCGGCGCAGGCGCTCGGTTTCACCCGCCAGCGCCTCACCAGTCAGGATGCGGCACATGCCCGGGTTCTTCTGGGCAAATTCCAGGGTCATGCGCATGATGCGCTCCATGCGCTCCAGGGGATCGCCCTTTTCCGTGGCCATTTGCCGCGCGCGGACCAGCGTGTTCTCCTCGATATCATCAATCAGCCCTTCCAGGATCTTGCCCTTGCTGGGGAAGTGTCGGTACAACGCAGCTTCGGAGACACCCACGGCGACAGCAAGCTTGGCAGTCGTAATCCGTTCCCCGGGCTCTTTCTCCAGCATCTGGGCAAGCGCTTGAAGAATCTTTTCTCGGCGGTTGTTTCGGTCTCTTTTCATATCGCTGTTCGATGTCTCTTCGGTGAGTTAAGGGTTAGTGACCCGGTATCGCTCCTCTTTTTGTACTGTTCCCGATAAGATTTTTATAGTTTCGCCCCGCTCGCGACGAGTCTTTCCGTCGCTCCTGCGCCGTTTTTACGTCCGAAATCAGGCCTTTTTGCCAGTGCCAATGAGCGTCCGAACCCGGAACTGCCGGGTTTGCGGCAAAGTGAGTAAAAATTAATGAAAAAACACGCCCGGAGCGACGGGTCGTGACATACCATCGGCAGCGGAATCGCCCGGATAGTTAGGGAGGGGATGATAGCGAGCAACCAGGGTCGCTCGCTGTAGGTGTTTTCAGAAGGATTTGTATCGAAAATGTTAATTAAAGAAAAGTGCGATCAGAAAAAGGTGCCGCCCAACGGGGATGACGCACTCGCATAGAGCTTGCGCGGCATGCGCCCGGCCAGAAACGCCTCGCGGCCACTCTCGACCGCCAGCGCCATGGCACGGGCCATGCGAATCGGGTCCTGGGCCTGGGCAATGGCGGTATTCATCAGAACACCATCGCACCCCAACTCCATGGCAATGGTGGCATCCGACGCGGTGCCAACTCCGGCATCAACCAGCACCGGCACCTTGGCGTTTTCCAGAATCATCATAATGTTGTAGGGGTTACGGATCCCCAGCCCCGAGCCGATGGGCGCGCCCAGCGGCATGACCGCGACACAGCCCATCTCTTCCAGGCGCTTGGCAATAATGGGATCGTCGCTGGTATAGACCATGACCTTGAAGCCATCCCTGACCAGCTCTTCAGCGGCCTTGAGGGTTTCCGTCAGATCCGGATACAGGGTCTTGTCATCTCCCAGCACTTCCAGTTTCACCAGATCATGGCCATCCAGCAGTTCACGGGCCAGTTTGCAGGTGCGCACCGCGTCCTGTGCGTTATAGCAGCCGGCGGTGTTGGGCAGAATGGTGTAGCGCTGAGGTGAGAGCACGTCGAGCAGATTGGGCTCGTCCGGGTTCTGGCCGAGATTGGTGCGGCGCACCGCCACGGTGACGATTTCCGCGCCGCTGGCGGCGATAGCCGCGCCGGTCTCGGCCATATCGCGGTACTTACCGGTTCCCACCAATAAACGGGATTGATAGGTACGCCCGGC
>CAYXVO010000250.1:0-4850 GCA_964467875.1 uncultured Pseudomonadales bacterium
ATCTTTTCGGCGGCCGACATGTTTCAGGACCCGCAGTTTCTGGCCCGCGAGATGTTTCTGCCGGCCACCCTGCCCGACGGCACGCCGTTCAAAATGCCCGGCATCGTGCCCAAGCTGTCCGACACCCCCGGCAGCAGTGACTGGATCGGCCCCGAGTTGGGCCAGCACACCGATGAGATTCTTCGCCAGCTGGGGCATAGCGACGCCCGCATCGCCGAATTGCGCGCGGCAAAAGTGCTGTAGCCGCTACTTTATAATGTCCTCCTGAGCGAATCTGAAGGAGGCGTACATGGAGACCAGCAGCAGTATCCACCTGGGCCGCATTGTCGGCGTCGATGTGGTGATCGACTGGAGCCTGCTCATCATTTTCACGCTGATCACCTTCAGCCTCGCCGCCGGCCTGTTTCCCGCCTGGCATCCGGACTGGGGCGTGGCTGTCGCCTGGCTCACCGCACTGGCCGCCGCCATCCTGTTCTTCGCCTCGGTGCTGATCCACGAACTGTCCCACGCCCTGGTCGGGCGCCTCAACGGCATCGACGTGCAGCGCATTACCCTCTTCATGTTCGGTGGCATGGCACACATGGAGAACGAACCGCTCACCTGGAAGGCTGAGTTCGCCATGGCGATTATCGGCCCCATCACCAGCCTGGTGCTGGGCTTTCTGTTTCTCTGGCTGGCTGACCTGGCGAGCGGCAGCCTGGTGATCGATCCGGAAAATCCACAGGCCACGCTGGCCGCTTTGAGTCCGCTCAGCACCCTGCTGCTCTGGCTGGGACCGGTTAACATCATCCTCGCACTGTTCAACATGGTGCCCGGCTTTCCCCTGGACGGTGGCCGCGTGCTGCGTGCCTTGCTGTGGGGCATCACCGGTGACCAGCTCCGCGCCACCCGCTGGGCCTCCGCCGCCGGCCAGGGCTTCGCCTGGTTGTTGGTCGCCTGTGGCGTCGCCATGCTGATCGGCCTGACGGTGCCCTTTTTCGGCCGCGGATTGGCGGGCGGGCTCTGGCTGATTCTGATCGGCTGGTTTCTGCACCATGCCGCTCGCATGGATTACCGCCAGCTCCTCCTGCGCCAGTCCCTGGGCCAGATGCCCGTCGCCCGCCTGATGCAGACCCAACTGGTGCGGATTGATCCTCAACTGCCGGTTGGCCAGTTGGTGGAGGACTACCTGATGGCATCGGGGCAGCGGGTATTCCCGGTGGAGGCCAACGGACGCCTGCTGGGATTGGTCACCCTGCGGGACATCTACAAGAACGAGCGTGGCGTGTGGGACCAGATCCGGGTTGAGCAGATCATGACACCCCGCACTCGTCTGACCACCGTCTCGCCCCGACAAGAAGCCTTTGAAGCGCTGTCGATTCTGGGCCGCGAGAACCTGAACCAGATGCCGGTGATCGAGGGTGATCATCTGTTGGGCATGATCCACCGCGAGGATGTGCTGCGCTGGCTGTTTCTGCACCGCCCCGAGCAACGCAAGGAATGGTCCGATCCGCCTCGCCGCCCGGAGGATCGGTAAGCCTTACAGGGCTTCTGCAAAGATTCCCTGAGGCGACACCGCGCCATGCGCTGGATCCCGGCGCCACCCCAAGACCTGCCCGCCCAGAGCCTGTCCACACCCGTGGCATGGTGCTTGCTGTCTGTCCTGTTAAGCAGCACACGCCTCATCGCAAAAATCTGCTTCGATCAAAGGGAGGAGCAATCATGGCGCGCAGAGATTTTCCCCAAGGCGACCTTATTCCGGAAGAACATCTGAGCCGGCGCCGGCTACAGGCCCGCCAGCGACCCACGGGCTATGGTAGGCAATATTGGCAACCCCGCGACGAGGAAGACCGGCTTGGCTCTGGTTATGACTCTGGTTATGGTTATGACTCTGGCTATGGCTATGGCTATGACGAGCCGGACCTTCGCCTGGAAGGCGATGACTACGCCTACCAGAATACTTCCGCGCCCGGCAACATCGACCCCGACATCGCCTTCGCCCGCGGCCGCTCGGCCGAACGCTGGGGTGGCCATCTTGGTGCCCAAGACCGCTTTGGCTCGGGACTGACCGACCGCTACGGCTATGGCCGGGGTGACTTTCAGGATCAGGACCTCTATGGTCGGCGCCAGGGTGCTCTCGATGAAAGCTACCGCCAAGGGTCTTTCGATGAAAACTACCGTCATGGGGCTCGCGATCAAGGCTATCATCCACCGTCACGGGGAAGTGCTCATGCCGAAGGCCGCCCGGCAGCTCCCCACCCTTATCGGGAGCAGGCTCAGGCGGCGCCCGACCACCGGGGGCGCGGCCCGAAAGGCTATCAGCGCTCCGATGAACGCATGCTGGAAGAAATCTGCGAACGCCTTAGCGATGATCCCGCCATCGACGCCAGCGATATCGAAGTACGCTGCGAGCAGGGCATCGTCACCCTGGAGGGCTCCATCGAAAGCCGCACCAAAAAGCACCATGTGGAGAGCCTGGTGGCGGACGTGCGTGGCGTGAAGGATATCCAGAACGATCTGACCCTGGCCACCGGCTGGCCGGGCGGCGCGTCGGGGCTTTCACAACACACCCCGGAATAGATTGCGGGTCCAGCGGTTCCAGCCGTGGGGTCCACCCCGCGGCTTGAATCGTCTGCAAAATCGCGAAAGATAACGCCCCCGTCAGAAATAAGTTCCACATCACCGCGCCGAATCTGATAGAGTGTCCTCCTGCGGCATTTCCGACCAGTCCCCTTGCCGCTGCCTTCCTGGCTTTTTACCCTCATCTGGCTATGACTGGCCGCCGCTAGGCGACAGGCCGATGCTAATTATTTCCCGGAGCTCTATGTCCTTTTCTGCCCTCGGCTTGTCCGAAGCGATTGTTCGTGCCGTGTCTGAACTCGGCTACACCCAACCCACCCCAATTCAACAGCAGGCCATTCCAGCCGTGCTTCAGGGTGGCGATTTATTGGCCGGCGCCCAAACTGGCACCGGCAAAACCGCCGGCTTTACGCTGCCGATTCTGGAGCGCCTCTCCAGCCAGCCTGCCGCCAATGGCCGCACGCCGGTCCGCGCCCTGGTACTGACACCCACCCGTGAACTCGCCGCGCAAGTCGAAGACAGCGTGCGTACCTACGGCAAGTACCTGAATCTCGAATCCATGACCATTTTTGGCGGCGTGGGCATCAACCCACAGATCAAGCGCCTGCGTGGCCGCGTGGATATCCTGGTGGCCACGCCCGGCCGCCTGCTCGATCACGTGAAGATGCGCACCGTCGACCTCTCCAAGGTAGAGATCCTGGTGCTGGACGAAGCCGACCGCATGCTGGACATGGGCTTCATCCGCGACATCCGCAAGATTCTCGATCTGCTGCCCAAGCAGCGCCAGAACCTGCTGTTCTCGGCCACGTTCTCCGATGAGATCAAGACCCTGGCCGACTCCCTGCTGGACAACCCGGCCATGATCGAAGTGGCACGCCGCAACACCACCACCGAACTGGTCAGCCAGAAAGTGTATCCGGTGGATCGCGAGCGCAAGCGGGAACTGCTAGCGCATTTGATCCGCGAGCAGTCCTGGCAACAGGTCCTGGTCTTTACCCGCACTAAGCACGCTGCCAACCGTTTGGCTGAGCAGTTGAGCCGGGACGGTATCCAGGCCATGGCCATTCATGGCGGCAAAAGCCAGGGTGCCCGCACCCAGGCCCTGAGCCAGTTCAAGAGCGGCCGGCTGCAGGTTCTGGTAGCCACCGACATTGCCGCACGCGGCATCGATATCGATGAGTTGCCCAACGTGGTGAACTTCGAGCTGCCCAACGTGGCGGAGGACTACGTCCACCGCATCGGCCGCACCGGACGTGCCGGATCCGTGGGTGAAGCCGCCTCCCTGGTGTGCGTCGACGAGCTGAAGTTGCTGGCCGACATCGAGCGCCTGATCAAAAAACCCATCGAGAAGGAAATCGTGCCAGGCTTCGAGCCTGACATGAACGCCAAGCGCGAGCCGATCCAGAATGGCCGTAACGGCCGTCAGGGCGGTGCCCGCCAAGGCAGCGGTGGCAATGGCCAGCGTTCGTTCCGCGGAACACCGTCCGGCAACGGTCGCAGTGGCAACGGAAACGGTGCCAGCCGCAACGCGCCCACCAGTGGCAACGGCAACCGCCGCCCACAGGCTGCGCGCACGGCATAAGCCAGCGCTCTACCTCCCCCCTGCCAAGGGGGGCGCCCGGCTAGGGGGATTGAGGGGGTCGACGGCCGCAACTTAACACGCGCCTGAGCCCCCCTCCCTCCCCTTATCAGGGGTGTTACAGCACCTTAAAAGATGTACGCCCAAATTAGCCTGCCAAGGCGAGCGAATCCTCTCCGCAATCCATTCTCCAAATTTTTTGCCTGAACAGCCAAGGCATTCGAATCCGAATGAACTCGTTCTCTCAGCGTTGGAAGCCATCACCTTTGGTACGGTAGCGTGACGCTGCATTTTTCTTTCACGTCGTCCTAGCCTAGTTTCCACGACATCGTTTATCGGATATCCACCGCCCGTTCAGGCCCCACAGCCATGACTGGAATGTGCTCATCAATCCCGCAGATTCAGCAATCACCTCCGCTACGATCGCAAGATAATCCGCTAAAATCTTCCGACGAAATCGGCATTAAGTTGCCATCCGGAAATTCGGGAGAGAATGTAACTATCAGTGAGGGCGGGCGTTCAGCTCTGAAGCGTGAGGTGCGAAATATAGCTGAAGCTCGAGATAATCAGGAGCTTGTCTATTTTCGCGGTCATGATGGCAAGATTCGCCTCGGGTTACTGGCTTTAGGGCAGTCCGCAATGGATGACTGGTCATCCAAAGGGCTGGAAATAAATGAGGAATCTATCCTTGCCGCTGGTGAAGCATTTCAGA
>CAYXVO010000251.1:0-4838 GCA_964467875.1 uncultured Pseudomonadales bacterium
CAGGGCTAGAAAAACTGCGGTATATGCTTTCATGATTTAACGCCGTACTGTCGGTTCGGCCCCACTGTTGCTGATCGGAAGGGGAGCCCGGGTCGCGCAACGGTGCAGGTAGGGTCTGCGAGATCTTTTTCCCTTTCCAAGTGCGCGTCAGCCCACATTGCAGAGCCTGCGCGGGGTTGATGCCAGTCCGCTCCTGGGACACGACAAAGTCTAGCACAGTCCGGATTGTTCATCGGCTCCCGATCATGCTTCCCAATCTTCAGGGCCGGGCCTCCCAGCTCGCCTGACCGAGGCTTCCAATCCATGTGCCTGAGCCGGGCAAGCCTTGGAAATCACCCTGCTGGA
Source organism: uncultured Pseudomonadales bacterium (assembly GCA_964467875.1). Lineage (GTDB taxonomy): Bacteria > Pseudomonadota > Gammaproteobacteria > Pseudomonadales > Oleiphilaceae > JAEZAA01. The sequence goes on from CAYXVO010000251.1 coordinate 346, forward strand.
CTTCATAACCAACGGATGGGCAAGGAGCCGGGTCGTCTCGCGGGCTTCGCAATCCTTGTTGCCCACTCGACCAGGTCGCCTGCGCTTTAATCTTGGCTATGGAGGAGGACACAATGAGCGAAGGTGCGGACAAAGTACTGGAACTGCTGAAGTCGTTCGACAATGTGATGCTGGTAACGAACGGTGGCACCGGGCAATTCGATGCCCGCCCCATGCATATCGCCGAAACCGAGGCCAGTTGCGATCTCTGGTTTCTCTCGGGCAGTGACGACAAGATCACCGAATTGAAGAGCAATCCCCAGGCCATGGTGGTCGCTCAGGACAAGAACAGCAGTTGGCTCAGTCTTGCGGGTCGTGTCGAGATCACCAGTGATCGCGACCGTATCAAGCAACTCTGGAAGGAGCCGTACCGGGTTTGGTTTTCCAATGGCGTGGACGATCCCACGATCCGGGTGCTGCATTTCCGGGCCGAGCGGGCGGAGTACTGGGACCAGCGCGGCGCCAATAAAGTTGAATATGCCTTCAAGGCGGCCAAGTCCTACGTCACCGGCGAGACGCCGAAGGCAGATAAAAAGACCCACGACACTGTGCATTTCTAAGCAAACGCAAATCACACCGGGGGCGGAGCACGGCTACTTCGCCCCGGCTCCAGCCTCCTTCCCTGAATTTCCTTTCTGATCTCGCCCGGTGTGGCTGCGCCCATTCTGAGCCGTTGCGCACCAAAATTGTGCTTGCAGCACCTGTCCAACACCGGCTAAGACCGGCTGCACGCCTGTAATGGCCACTACAGCCGAATGGCATGTGTATTGCTGGGGACTACCCGAGACGGTCAACCCGGTTCGGGAGTCGCTACCTTTGAGAGTCAGCATGCACCCACGTATTCAGCCAAAACCCAGCCTGTTCGACGAGATGTTTGTGGAGGGCGGCGTGCGTCCACCATACGCGACGTTTGACGGTTGGCTGGGTAACCAACCCATGGAGGTTCTGGACAAAAAGCGGCGCGAGGCGGATCTGTTGTTTCGCCGGGTGGGGATCACCTTTGCGGTGTATGGCGACGAGCATGGTAGTGAACGGCTGATTCCCTTCGATGTCATTCCTCGCATCATTTCGGACACCGAGTGGGGATTTCTGCGGCGGGGTATCACCCAGCGCATCCGAGCCCTGAATCAATTCCTCCACGATATTTACCATGATCAGGATATCCTGCGCGCGGGCGTCGTTCCGCAAGAGCAGGTGCTGACCCACAGTGGCTATCAATTGGCGATGTGCGGGCTGGATTTACCAGGACACATATACGCGCACATCGCGGGGATCGACATCATCCGCCATAGTGACGGCGGCTTTTATGTCCTGGAGGACAACCTGCGGACTCCCTCTGGTGTGTCCTACATGCTGGAGAACCGCAAGATGATGATGCGGCTCTTCCCTGAGTTCTTTGCCAGCCATGCCGTGGCACCGGTCGAGCATTATCCGAATTTATTGCTGGAGACGTTGCGACAGGCGGCGCCAGAGGACGTGGCGGATCCGACGGTGGTGGTTTTGACCCCCGGTCAATTCAACAGTGCCTATTTCGAGCATGCTTTTCTCGCCAGCCAAATGGGCATTGAGCTGGTGGAGGGGCAGGACCTGATGGTCAAGAACGGCCTGGTCTACATGCGGACCACTGCCGGGCTGCGCCAGGTGGACGTGATCTACCGGCGGCTGGACGACGCCTTCATTGATCCACTGGAGTTTCGCCAAGACTCAATGCTGGGGGTGCCGGGCCTGATGTCGGTATACCGCGCCGGCCGGGTCAACATCGCCAACGCGGTGGGCACGGGCGTGGCGGATGACAAGTCGATCTACCCCTTCGTACCGGACATGATCCGCTTTTATCTGGGGGAGGAGCCCCTGCTCAACAACGTGCCCACTTGGCAATTACGCAAGCCCGACGATCTTGCTTATGTGCTGGAACGCTTGCCGGAGCTGGTGGTGAAGGAAGTGCAGGGTGCCGGCGGCTTCGGCATGTTGGTGGGGCCGGCGGCCACCCAGGCGGAGATTACCGAGTTTCGCGCCCGCATCCTGGCCAATCCCGGCAATTACATTGCCCAGCCAACCCTGAGTCTGTCGACATGCCCGACTTTCGTCGATGCCGGCATTGCGCCACGCCATATCGATTTGCGGCCCTTCGTGCTTTCCGGCAAGGAGATTCGTCTGGTGCCGGGTGGTTTGACCCGGGTCGCACTGCGTGACGGTTCACTGGTGGTGAACTCGTCCCAGGGCGGTGGGACCAAGGATACCTGGGTGATGGAGGAAGCATGATCCTATCGCGCACCGCAGCCAATCTGTACTGGCTGGCCCGCTATATGGAACGGGCCGAGAATATCGCACGGCTCCTGAACGTCAGCGTGCAGATGTCCCTGCTGCCGGGCACCCGCAGCCAGGAGGTCAGCACGCCGGCCGCGATTGTGGGGGCCTTGCCCAACCTGCCCACGCCGGAACACTGCAGTGTGGAGCAGGCGCTTTATAGCATGGCGCTGGACCCGGCCAATCCCTCCAGTATCTGCAACTGCATCCGCAATGCACGGGAAAACGCGCGCATGGTGCGTGGCAAGATCACCGCCGAGATGTGGGAGAACATCAACACCACTTGGCTGGAGATTCAGACCTATACCGCCGATGACTTGGCCGGTGCCGCGGCCGGTCAGTTGTTCGACTGGATCAAGGAGCGATCCCACCTGTTTCGTGGGGTGACCTACGGCACCATGTTGCGTGGTGACAGTTTTCATTTCACCCGCCTGGGCACCTTTCTCGAACGGGCCGACAACACCGCCCGCATTCTCGATGTGAAGTATCACCGCATTCTGCCCGACGCGGCCCAGGAAAGCGTAATGGATTACTACCAATGGGCGGCCCTGCTGCATTCGGTGAGCGCGTTTGAAGCCTATCGCGACATCTATCGCGAGCGCATCACGCCCCAGCGGGTGGCGGAGGTGTTGATTCTGAGTTCCAACGTGCCCCGCAGCCTGCGGGCCTGTATCGATGAAATCGCGCCCGTACTCCAGCACATCCAGGGCGACAGTGGTCATCGCGCAAAACGTCTGGCGGCGGAAATGCATGCCCGGTTGAGTTTTCTGCGGATCGAAGAAATTCTCGACGAAGGTTTGCACCATTGGCTGACACAGTTTTTGGACGAAATAGGCCAGCTTGGCCTGCATATTCAGGAAGCCTATCTGGAGGCCGCATGAGACTCTCAATCAGTCACGAGACCGTCTACCGCTATCACAATATCGTGAAGTGCAGTACTCAATACCTGCGCCTGACGCCCCATTCCAGCCAGCGTCAGCGGGTGCTGAACTGGTCCCTGGAATTACCGGCCTTCGCGATGGAAAGCGTGGATCCCTACGGTAATATCCTCCACGTAATGACGCTCGACTATCCCCATCAGGAGATCCGTATCCGCGCCCACGGCACGGTGGAAACCGACCAGGAGGGCGAGGGCCTGTTCGACCGGATTCCGCCCCTGCTGTTTTTGCGGCAAACCGAACTCACCATGCCGGACCAGGCCCTGCGAGACTTTGCCGACCATCATCGGCAGGGGAGCCCGAGCCGGGAGCAACTGGAAAGGCTGATGCACGCCATCGCCGAGCACTTGCCCTACCGGCCGGGCGAGACTGATGTCTACATGCCGGCGGCCGAGGTCTTCGGCCTCGGGTGTGGCGTATGCCAGGACCACACCCATGTCTTTTTGGCCTGCTGCCGATACTTGGGCATTCCGGCCCGTTACGTCTCGGGTTATATCTACTCGCCGGAGGCCCCCACTGCGGAAGTGGCCAGCCATGCCTGGGCCGAAGCCTGGATTGACGACAGCTGGGACAGCTTCGATGTCTCCAACCGCTGCTCTGCCAACGCCAATCACCTCAAACTCGCCATTGGCATGGATTATCTGGATGCCTGCCCCGTGCGTGGGGTCCGTCGTGGCGGCGGCACAGAGGAAATGACGGCAAGTGCCTGGGTCCGGGCCAGCGAGCAGTGATGGAGTAGCGGCGAATCCATGACCTACTGCGTTGCCATGTGCCTGAAGGCAGGCTTGTTGTTCGCCTCGGATTCCCGGACCAATGCCGGAGTCGACCATGTCGCCACGTTTCGCAAGATGCACCGCTTCGAGGTACCGGGGCAGCGCCTGATCGTGGTACTGACGGCCGGTAATCTGGCCACCACCCAAAGCGTGCTGGCGCTGCTGCGTCAACGCGCTGATGCGGACGCCCAGCAGCGTAATCTCCTCACGGTCGGGTCACTCTATGAAGCGGCCTGTCTGCTGGGAGAGACCCTGCGTGAAGTGATACAGCGCGACGGAGCGGCTCTGGCCCAGGCGAATATCGACGTCGGCAGCTCGTTTATTCTGGGCGGCCAAATCGCAGGGGAGTTGCCGCGCCTGTTCAATATCTACCCACAGGGCAACTTCATTGAGGCGACGCCCGAGACGCCTTATTTCCAGATCGGTGAAAGCAAGT
>CAYXVO010000252.1:0-4029 GCA_964467875.1 uncultured Pseudomonadales bacterium
CCCGATGTGTTGCACCACGAAACGCAGCAGCCCCACCGGCGCCCCGGCGTCGAGCTCTACGTCCACCGTATCGGGCGTACCGGGCGAGCGGGCCAATCGGGGCTGGCGCTGAATCTCTGTACACCGGCCGAGATCCGACGGGCACGGGTTATCGAAGACAATCAGGGGCAAGCACTCGCCTGGCGCTCGCTGGACACTGTGCCAGACCAGCCAGACCTGGACCTGACACCTCCCATGGTCACGTTGTGCATCGCCGCCGGCCGCAAGAACAAGATCAGGCCTGGCGATATCCTGGGAGCCTTGACGCAGGATGCAGGACTGACGAGAGATCAGGTTGGCAAGATCGATATTTCCGATTTTTATGCCTATGTTGCCGTCGATCGGAATCTGGCCAGACAAACCTGCGGCCGCCTGAATGAGGGCAAGATCAAAGGGCGCAGCTTCAAGGTGCGGATCTTACGCTAGCCTTCGGCGTTAAAATCAAAAGAACTACTGTCAAGAAAACTACTATTAAGAGCAACAAGGAGTCGGTATGTGGGTTTCTTTTTTACTCCTGATCGCAAGCTTACTGCTGCTGGTCTGGAGCGCTGACAAATTCGTGGATGGGGCTGCCGGCACCGCACGGCATTTTGGTTTGCCACCGCTTCTGATCGGTATGCTGATCGTTGGCTTTGGCACCTCAGCCCCCGAAATGCTCGTTTCCGGCATGGCCGCCTGGAATAACCAGGTGGGGCTGGCCCTGGGCAATGCTTTTGGCTCCAACATCGTCAATATCGCGCTGATTCTTGGGGTTACGGCGCTTATCAGCCCGATTGCCGTTAAATCCGGCATTGTGCGTAAAGAGCTCCCAGTCCTCCTGGTGGTCACATTGCTAGTCGCCGGCCTCGCTTACGACGGCTATTACTCGTCGGGCGATGCCGCTCTCCTGTTGCTCATCTTCGCCGCACTGGTGGGGTGGAGCGTGTGGGAAGCCGTATCCCAGCGATCCGATTCACTCGCCAGCGAAATGGAAAGTGAGCTACCGGCCGCCACCACACCCTTGAGCAAGAGCATCCTGTGGTTGGTAGTGGGCTTAGCCCTGCTGATACTCAGCTCCCGCCTGCTGGTCGACGAAGCCGTCAACATTGCCCAGTGGTTTGGTGTGGAGGAATACATTATTGGCCTGACGATCGTTGCCATCGGCACGAGCCTACCGGAACTAGCCTCCTCGGTTATGGCTGCGCGCAAGAATGAGCACGAAATCGCTCTTGGCAACATCATTGGCTCCAACCTGTTCAATAGTTTGGCTGTGGTCGGACTGGCAATCTCGATTTCACCCAGCGAAGTGGCCGAGACTCTGCTGTCTCGTGACCTTCCTGTGATGATCGGGCTCACCCTGCTGCTGTTCCTGATGGCGTTCGGCTTTGGCCGGCAAGCCATCATTGGGCGAGGCAAGGGCGCGCTACTGCTGGCAGTCTACGTGGGTTACACGCTGTGGCTGGCAACGACAGCCATGCCGTCTGGCGCCGTTCCACTCACGTGAAACCGGCATTAAAGCCATAAAAAGCAGAAACTCATAAAAAACAGAAAATCATAAAAAAACAGCGGCCTTACGGCCGCTGTTTCATATTCCGCAAGAGTTGCGAAAAGGCTCAACTCAAGAACTAATCAACGAAGCCGCCCTTCCATTCGCTATATTCTTCCGCGCTTAGCTGTCCATCATTGTTGTCATCCACGTCCAGGAACATGGCATTGAGATGGGTATCTTCCTCGGCTTCATCGGCACTCAGGATACCGTCTCCATTCTTATCCAACTGCTCGAACGCACGGTCCGTTCCTTCCGCTTGGCCCACTTCCGTATCGATCTGATCCAGGGTCTGGGCTTCACGATCAACCGGCTGCTCGGGAACTTCCTCGGCAACGAGGGTACCGGAAAAGACAAGTGCGGCAACTAAAGAAATCTGCTTTAACATCATCGTGCTCTCCTTACTCGTTGTAGTTCAACATGGCCGACCACCCGACGAATCCCACTTAGACTCTCGCGAGGGCTCGCCATGTGCAGATGGTTAAAGCAGAGAACATGCCAATCTATTTACTTCCCGGCTAACGCGACTAACTCTCTGAAATTTAAAGACAGCCACTTACAAAGTTATGAGTCGATCGGATGAAACGGAATCCGATGGGGAATGCGATCGGCAAGAATGGAAGGATTACGTGAAAATTATACAATCTCAACTTCGCACGGACGGAGGCGCATAAACAAAAATCGCCGCATAAGCGGCGATTTAGGAGCGAAGCTGTAAACAGTCGACTGTTGTAACGCTAGAAGTGGTAACGCTAGAAGTTATAACGCTCGAGCAGCCGGTTACCTTCTTTGCTGAACAACAGCCAGCCCAGAATGGCGCCGCCAATGATTGACAGCAGCAAGCCGACAACCACATAAACAGCCGGCCACTCGGCAACACCCAAGGCCTGGGCAGACTCACCCATGTTCAGCGTAAAGAGCTTCGCCACCAGTCCCAGCGTGATTGCCGACAGCATCACCGTCAGCCAGCGCGCATCCTTGCTCCGGGTATTGCCGACCACCACAATGTCGAGCAAGACACCAAGCACTGACCCCAGACCAATCCCGCCAATACCGACAGTCCAGAGGAAAGCTTCCAGCAAAGAGCCCTCGCCTGGCAGCAGGAAACCAAAAATAATGAAATTAATCAGCTCGATCGTCGTCGCCAAAAGAATGGACAAATAAAGTGGCCGGGTAAACAACAGACGAGCGCTCGGGGTAGCGTTCATGGAGAATCCTTCTTTTATATAAACCTCGACTCCATTTTGTAGCAGAAATTTTTGGTACTTGATACTAAAAAGTAAGTACCGACACTGCTTGCCTGCAAGCATCCCAAGGGCGTCACACAATTGGTACTACGCCGGTCGCATTTGCCGACGAATCATAGCGTTGCACTGAGACCTGATTAGCCGGTGAATCCTTGGGCAATCCGACCACAAAGCCAATACGACTCTTATCAAGCAGAGATGCCATGTTCGTTCTGGTCACTCAACGAGCGTTTATAGAACGCCCTCCTGAACCAACCGCATGTCCCCGCCGCAACCCCATGGAAAATGCCCACTGGGCATGAACTTATTGTCACGCCCCCTTTATTGAAACTGGCTTGCCACCTTTGTTCAATCTAAGGGCACAGACGCGAAACGGGCCTGCATTGCATATGCGATGTGGGCGGATGGCTAATGTCGGCAAATGGCTAATATCAACGAATAGCGAATGTCGACGAGGGCAATATGAGCTGATGGCTAGAACGATTTACTCTCTCTCGGCCCTGATTCTTAGCATCATGCTCATGGTGGTGGGCAATACCTTCCTGTCGACCCTGCTTGGGTTGCGCATGAGTCTGGAAGGAATTGAACCTGCCATCATCGGCTGGGTTCTGGTCGGTTTCTCGGTCGGCTCGATACTCGGCTCCATCTATTGCAAGCGCATCATCGAGCGGGTCGGCCATATCCGCAGTTTCTCGGTATTTGCCGCCATCATGGCCGTGGTCGCCCTGCTCCACCCGCTCATCCTGCACCCGGTGGTCTGGGCCCTGCTACGTGCCACATCGGGCTTGGCCATGGCGGGCCTGATGGTGATCATCGAGAGCTGGTTCAGTACCCGCGCCACCAACGAGAATCGGGGCAAGCTTTTCGGCATCTACCAGATCGTGGTATTTCTCTCCGCCGCCGGAGGTCAACTATTGATTGCCACCGCCGACCCTGGCCGCGTGGCGCCGTTCAGTGTCGCCGCAATTCTGCTGACATTGGCACTCATTCCACTGGCGCTGACTCGCATTCAGGCGCCCACCATCGAACGGGTCGAGCGCCTCCCATTCCGGGCACTTTTTAAGATTTCGCCACTGGCCATGGTCGCCGCACCGGTCGCCGGCATGGTTAGCAGTGCCTTCAGTGCCATGGGCCCGGTTTACGCACACATGGTTGGCCTGAGCGTAAAGGAGATCTCGATTTTCATGGCCGTCCCGGTCATAGCAGGGATGCTCTTTG
>CAYXVO010000252.1:4039-4831 GCA_964467875.1 uncultured Pseudomonadales bacterium
CGGCTGTCGGACATGTTTCGCCGCCGCAAAATCGTGTTGCTGCTCGCCATCGTCGGTGCCAGTTGCAGTTTCACGGCCGCTTTCTGGGGGCCCACCAATCTCCTGCTGCTGTTTGTCATGGCGGAATGCGTTGTCGCCTTCAGTGCGGCGATTTATCCCATCGCGGTCGCCCTGGTCAACGACAAACTGCACCATCATCAGATCGTCGCGGCGAGCGCCGGGCTGCTCCTGAGCCATGGCCTGGGGAGTTGCTTTGGGCCAATTCTGGGTTCGGCAGCCATCAGCATTGTGGGCCCCGATGGTCTGTTCCTGTTCATCGGCGCCATGCTGGTGTTTCTGACGCTCTTTACGATCTGGCGGATCATGGCCGGCAAATGGGTGCCTGTCAGCGAGCAGGAAGCCTTTGTCACATCCCACCCCATCTCGGATGTCACGATTCTCAATGATCTGGACCCGCGCAATGACCAGTTCCTGGCCCGCAAGCATCCAACCGACACAAGCGACGACGATGATCCTCCCGCTCAAGGGCGGTGACCGGTGCACATGCCAGCCAAGCTGGCGTAAACTAGCCTTTTTGCTCAAGGACTGAGTAGAACTACCGCCGGACCGGGAAGGACATTCGCTTATGACCGCACACCCTCTGCAAGCACTGAACACGCAGCAATCACCGAACGCCCTGCAGGTACTCAAACAGGTTTTTGGCTACGACCAGTTTCGTGGCGAACAAGCCGAAATCATTGACGAGTTGGTCGCCGGGCGCGATGCCCTAGTGTTGATGCCCACCGGTGGTGG
>CAYXVO010000253.1:0-4803 GCA_964467875.1 uncultured Pseudomonadales bacterium
ACGAAGAATCCGATCAGCTTCTTGCGCTTGTCCTCGTCCGCGGCCCGGTATTGCTCCACCTGGCCGGCGTTGTTGGCAATGATGCCGTCGATAACGGCTTCGATGGCGCCAGTGTCGGTGACCTGTTTCAGGCCCTGGCTCTCGATGATGGCGTCCGCCGTGCCCTCGCCATTCCACATGGCCTCGAACACCTGCTTGGCGATCTTGCCGGAAATGGTGTTGTCGCGAATGCGCTGGATCAGCTGCCCCAAATGCTCGGCGGCAATCGGGCTCTGCTCGATCTCCAGGTTGTTCTGGTTGAGGAACCGGGATAATTCGACCATCACCCAGTTGGCCGCCAGTTTGGCATCACCGGCTACCTGGGCGGTCTGCTCGAAGTAATCGGCCATGGCGCGGGACGATGACAAGACACCCGCATCGTAGCTGCTCAAGCCGTAGTGGTCGGCAAAGCGCTGGCGCTTTTGTTCCGGCAGTTCGGGCAGGGAATCGCGCACCTGATTGATGAAGTCGTCCTCGATCACCACGGGCAGCAGGTCCGGGTCCGGGAAGTAGCGGTAGTCGTTGGCGAACTCCTTGCTGCGCATGGAGCGGGTTTCGTTCTTGTCCGGATCGTACAGCCGGGTTTCCTGCACGATTCGACCGCCGTCCTCGATGATCTCGATCTGGCGCTGGATCTCGCAGTTAATGGCGCGCTCCACAAAGCGGAACGAGTTGACGTTCTTGATTTCGGTGCGGGTGCCGAACTCGCTCTGGCCTTTCGGTCGGATCGAGACGTTGCAGTCACAGCGCATGGAGCCTTCGGCCATGTTGCCGTCACAGATGCCCAGATAGGTGACAATGGCGTGAATCTTCCGCAAATAGGCCACGGCTTCCTTGGCGCTGCGGATATCCGGTTCCGACACGATTTCCAGCAGTGGCGTGCCGGCGCGGTTGAGATCGATGCCGGTCATGCCATGGAAGTCTTCGTGCAAGGACTTGCCCGCGTCTTCTTCCAGGTGGGCACGGGTTACACCGATGGTTTTCTCGACGCCGTCGTCCAGTTGAATGGTCACCTGACCTTTACCCACGATGGGAAATTCAAACTGGCTGGTCTGGTAGCCCTTGGGTAGATCTGGATAAAAATAGTTCTTGCGGTCGAATACCGAGCGCTTGCCGATCTCGGCATCGATGGCCAGGCCGAACATGACCGCCATGCGGACCGCTTCCTGGTTCAGTACCGGCAACATGCCAGGCATGGCCAGGTCGACCGCGCAGGCCTGGGTGTTGGGTTCGGCGCCAAAGTTGGTGCTGGCGCTAGAGAAAATCTTGGATCTGGTGGCAAGCTGGGTGTGAATTTCCAGGCCAATGACCGTTTCCCATTCCATTTTGTTGTTCACCTCATCAATCGGTTAAGTCAGCGTGCATCAGTGATGGATCAGACGGACACGCCGCCGGGGGCAAGCTGATGCCACTCGGTGCGACTCTGGTACTGATGGGCGATGTTCAGCAAGCGCGCTTCCTCGAAGTAGTTGCCGATGAGTTGGAGGCCCGCCGGAAGCCCGTTGATCAGGCCCGCCGGCATGGACAGGGCGGGCAGGCCTGCCAGGTTAACCGGAATGGTGTACAGGTCTTCCAGATACATGGCGACCGGGTCGGTACGCTTGGCATTCAGGCCAAAGGCCGCGCTGGGGGTCGTGGGGCCAGCGATGACGTCCACGGACTCAAAGGCACGGGCAAAATCGTCGCGAATCAGGCGGCGAATCTGCTGGGCCTTGCGGTAGTAAGCATCGTAGTAGCCTGCGGACAGGGCATAGGTGCCTACCAGGATGCGGCGTTTGACCTCGTCGCCGAAGCCCTCGGCGCGGGAGCGCAGGTACAGGTCGTCGAGGTTTTGCGGGTTGTCGCAGCGATAGCCGTAGCGTACGCCATCGAAGCGGGACAGGTTGGTGGAGGCCTCTGCCGGGGCAATAACGTAGTAGGCCGGTACCGCAAGCCCGGTGTTGGGCAGGCTGATTTCCTTGATCTCCGCGCCCAGCGCTTCCAGTTCCCGAATGCCGGCCATGATCAGGTCGCCCATGGGGCCTTCCAACTGCGGGCCGAAGAATTCCTTCGGCAATCCGATACGCAGCCCCTGCAGTGACTGGTTCAAACTCGCCTGATAGTTGGGCACGTCACGTTGATCGCTGGTGGAGTCCTGGGGGTCGAATCCAGCCATGGCCTGCAACATCAGCGCGGCGTCCTCGGCGGTGCGGGCCATGGGGCCGCCCTGGTCGAGACTCGACGCAAAGGCGATCATGCCGAGACGGGACACCCGACCGTAGGTCGGCTTCAGGCCAGTCAGGCCACAGTAACCGGCCGGCTGACGAATCGAGCCGCCGGTATCGCTCCCGGTGGCAAAGGGAGTCAGACGTGCGGCGACTGCTGCGGCCGAGCCGCCGGATGATCCGCCCGGCACGCGCTCAAGATCCCAGGGATTTTTCACGGCGCCAAAGTAGCTGCTCTCATTGGAGGAGCCCATGGCGAACTCGTCCATGTTGGTCTTGCCCAGGCAGACGGCGCCGGCTTCACTGAGCTTGCGGGCCACGGTGCTGTCATAGGGCGGGACAAAGGACTCCAGCATCCGCGAGGCACAAGTGGTCTTCACGCCCTGGGTGCAGAAAATGTCCTTATGGGCAAAGGGCACGCCGGTCAGCGGGCCAGCCTGACCTGCGGCGCGGCGTTCATCCGCCGCCTTCGCCTGGGCGAGGGCCTGCTCTTCCGACACGGTGATGAAGCTGTTGAGGGAAGTGTCGATCTGTTGAATGCGCTGTAGGAAGGCGCGAGTGGCCTCGACGCTGGAATAGGTCCCGGCCTGGAGGTCCTGGGAAATTTCGGCAGCCGTTTTGGTGTGCATAGTCGTCCGATATTCGTTGGGTTGTGCGGTGTTGGCCTGGTCGTTAACAAGGAGGCCTGTGCAATGTCGATGGCGAGTCTATTGGTTCGCCCCGCCAGCCGGTCGGGCTATTCAATGACCTTGGGAACCAGATAGAGACCTGCTTCGGTGGCCGGTGCGATGGCCTGGAACTGCTCCCGCTGATTCGCCTCGGCGACTTCATCCGCGCGCAGGCGCTGGACCATGTCCAGCGGGTTTGACAGGGGCTCGACACCTTCGGTGGAGACCGCGCCCATCTGGTCGACCAGATCGAGGATCCGGCCCAGGTCCGCGGTCACTTTATCCAGTTCGCCCTCAGTGACCTGAATGCGTGCCAAATAGGCAATTTTCTCGACGTCGCCGCGTTCGATGGACACTTGGCGTTCTCCATGACATTTAGATGGCTAAAATTTAACGCGCGGGCCTGAATGGCAGTCGCACTCTATTCCGTAGGCGGTTCCGTAGGCGATCCTTTAGGTAATCCCGTAGGCAGCCCCATAGGCTGTCCCGTAGGACTAGCCTCTGGAATAAAGGCTTGGAAAAGGGCTTGAACCCAGCGGAAACCCGGCGGAAGTGGAAAGAAATCGACTATACTATGGCCTGCCGGAATTGTGTAGCATGGCGCGCCGTCTCCAGGTGGTGCCAGGTTGTCCTGCGACTGCTCATTTATCATGCGATTCGTTGTTTATTATGCGATTTTCGCGGGTGGTTCCGGATCCAAGGGGTCGGCGGGTGGTTTGTAGCCGACAGCAGTCCTGTTAACGAGCGTGGAACGGGGTCTTACCTACCCAATTGTTCCTTGCTCTATTCAGGGGGCATTGCTAAAGTTGCCGCAGCCAAGACGGTCCTTTCGCAATTCGGTTGTTACCGCCGCATAAGCCTTCTCGCGCCGCCGGGCTGCGCCGAATTCCACAGTTTTGATTGGGTTGAACCATTAAATGTTTAAGAAGATCCGTGGTCTTTTTTCCAGCGACCTCTCCATCGACCTGGGCACCACCAATACCCTTATCTTTGTTCGTGACCGTGGCATCGTGCTGAATGAGCCGTCGGTGGTCGCGATTCGTAACCACGCGTCCCAGAAGAGTGTGGCGGCAGTCGGTGCAGAGGCCAAGCGTATGCTGGGTCGGACGCCCGGTAACATCACGGCTATTCGGCCGATGAAAGATGGCGTGATCGCCGACTTTGTCGTCACCGAAAAAATGCTTCAGCACTTTATTCATAAAGTGCATGAGAACAGCTTCATTACGCCAAGCCCGCGGGTATTGGTGTGCGTGCCGAGCAAATCGACCCAGGTCGAGCGCAAGGCCATCCGTGAATCCGCACTGGGTGCGGGTGCCCGTGAAGTATTTCTGATCGAAGAGCCGATGGCCTCTGCCATTGGCGCCGGCCTGCCGGTGGAAGAGGCGCAAGGCTCCATGGTGGTGGACATTGGTGGCGGTACCACCGAGATTGCCATTATTTCCCTGAACGGGATCGTCTACGCCGAGTCCGTGCGGATCGGAGGCGACAAGTTCGACGAAGCCATCGTGACTTATGTGCGCCGCAATTATGGCAGCCTGATCGGTGACGCCACGGCGGAGCGGATCAAGCAGGAAGTCGGTTGTGCCTTCGAAGGCCTGGAGCTGCGCGAAATCGATGTGCGCGGACGTAACCTTGCAGAAGGTGTGCCCCGTGCCTTTACGCTCAACAGCGAGGAAATCCTGGAGGCACTGCAGGAGTCTTTGGCGGCGATTGTGCAGGCGGTGAAGAGCGCGCTCGAGCAGTCTCCACCAGAATTGGCGTCCGATATCGCGGAACGCGGCATTGTACTGACCGGAGGCGGTGCCCTGTTGCGGGGAATCGATCGCCTGATCAGCGAGGAAACTGGTCTGCCGGTTATCGTCGCGGACGACCCCCTGACCTGCGTGGCGCGC
>CAYXVO010000254.1:0-4800 GCA_964467875.1 uncultured Pseudomonadales bacterium
GCAGGCTGCCGGTTCCGCCACCGTTGATGAATTCCAGGCGAGCACCGGCCTGCGTCAGTGCCGCAACCGCATGCTCACGGCGCCGGGCGATGCGCGGCAGGCTGTAGGCCTTCAAGCCCCGGATGATGTGGTTGCGAGTCGCCTGGCGGGGCATGTTGTCCGGCACGCCGGCGATTTGCGCCTCGTAGGCCATCAGGCCCACCAACTGCAGGCGGTCGTGGTGAGCCAATTGCCGGTAGAGCGCGAGCACCGCTTCCGTCGTGCGCAGGGGCGAGCGTTGTACCCCGAAATGAAGACCGGGCAAGGATTCCGAAACATCCAGATCAAAGCAGATCCGCAGGCTCAGATCCTGTGTCTGAGCCACCTGTTGTAACAGCGCCAGATGCTCCGCGCAGTCCACCATGAAGGTGATCCGCGTCCCCTGGCGCACCGCGTCGCCGCAGGCACGGATGGCATTCTGGTCCAGGGTCGGATAGGCAATCAGCAGATCATCGAAGCCCCGGCTGGCCAGAAACGCCGCTTCCGCCGCGCTGTAGCACATGAGCCCCCGGGTGCCGGGCACCTGGTCCAGGATATGGCGCAGGAGGTCGACCGAGCGGATGGATTTGGTTGCCACCCGAATGGGCCGGTGGCGGGCACGTTCGGCCATGGCCCGACCATTGGCTTCCAGTCGGCCCAGATCCACGAAGGCCAACGGCAGTGAGTAGCCTGCAAACAGCTGGCGATAATCCGCATAATTAGTTGGAGTCGCTAACGGCACTAGCCCGTACTCGCTCAGGAAACGGTGATTTCGGATTGGTGATTTTGGAATAGCGACTAAGGTGGCACGGCGACTGGCCGCGAGCAACCGGATTGTTGGCAAAGTCAGCGGGAGCGCACGAATTTTCGGGGTCCGTTTCCGGGGTCCGTTTCCGGGGTTAGAGCATGGGCGGGGAATGACGGCTTTGGGATGCTCCCCATCCGCGGCTATAGTTACACCAGATTCATTGAAAGAGATGGCGGCTGATGGGATCTGTTCGACCGGCACTGGCCCGGTATATTTTCGGTGTTCTGGTTGTCCTGCTGGCAGGTTGTGGTCAGTCCTTATCGTTGGATCCGGTGGCGGCGGGCTCGACCGTGCTTGCCTTTGGCGACAGTGTCACACATGGCACGGGGGCCGGGCGCGGCGAGGATTATCCCACGCTGCTGGCCCAGCGCAGTGGCTGGGCGGTGGTGAATGCCGGCATTCCCGGTGACACCGCGCTTGCCGCCAAAGAGCGGATCGGCACGCTCTTGCAGCAGCATGATCCGAAACTGGTCGTGGTGGAGCTGGGTGGCAATGACTTTCTGCGCCGGTGTTCATCCGCCGATGTGAAAGAGGATTTGCGGGCAATCTTGCAGGCCGTGAAAGGTGCGGGCGCGGTGCCGGTGCTGGTTGCCGTGCCTGAATTCTCGGTGTTGGCGGCACGGTTTGGTACGCTGTCCGACGCACCCATTTATGCGGCGTTGGCGAAGGAAGAGGGCGTCTTTCTGATTTCTGATATTTTCGCCGAGGTGTTGTCGAAGGAGTCACTCAGGGCCGATCCCATTCATCCCAATGCTGCGGGCTACCGGGTGTTGACGGAGGGGATGCTGGAAGCGCTGCGCGACGCAGGGGTGTTATCCTCCCGGTGAGCTCTCAGCAGTTCGCGTTACAGGACAAGGCATCAACAGGGACATAAGGCATGGAAACATTGGTAGGCGCGGTGGTCTGTGATATCGACGTCACGGCGGCGGAATACGAAGCGGGCCGGGGCGGGGAGCCGGTCATGGTCAGCGACATTCGTATTCTGTTCGACAGCGGTGAGCTGGAGATCAAGAACCCCTTCCGCCTGCGCTGTGACAGCGGCGAGGATGTGGACCCGCATGCAATTGTCGGTTGCCGCGTCACGGATGCCTACGACACGGACACGGATCTGGTGTGGGTGTTCGATGGCCGCATCCTGTTGTCGGTGTCGCGGCGCGAGGAAGATTACGTAGGATCGGACGCGGTGGTACTTCACTTCGCATCCGGTCAGACCATGAATCTCAATTGAGCCGGAGGCGGATGGCGCGGACGGAAATGGGGCCGCGCCGGATCTGTTTGCTGCAGAAGAACAATTCCTCCAATTGCCCGCCGGCCCCAGGACCGGCGGGCATCTATCGCAAAAAAGCCTTATTGACTCCCACTTCGATCAAGACCTTCCCGCTCCATCCGATCAAGCTCCTGCTGGTAGCGCGACAGATCTTCCCAGTCATAGAACTCCCCGGTTTGTTTGCTTAGGGTCAAAGCGAGCGAGCGAACCTTCTGGAAAAATAGAAAATGAATGACAGCCGGTCAATTTTTCTGCTTGCAGGATGGTTGGTCGATAAATACAATGAGAATCCTTCTTATTAACTTCTGGGATTGCTTATCAATGCCTAACTTCCTTGTTGAACTACTCGTTTTGGGTGGACCGGTCGTCTGGGTACTGGCGGTATTTTCCGTGGTCGCGCTGACGATTATGTTGGCCAAGCTCATGCAATTCTGGACCTTGCGGCCGGCCCGTCGCAATGCGGTAGAGCAGGCCATCACGCATTTTGCCAATGGTGAGCGCGCGCAGGCTCTGTTGCTGGTCAAGGGGCAGCGCAATCCGCGGGCACAACTGGTGGCTCAAGCTCTGATGCTGATGGAAAGCTCGAAGCTGGCGGCGGATGACTTGCGCAAGGAATTAATGCGCCAGGCTCGGCAGGCTATATCGACGCTCGGCAGCTTTTTGCGTCCCCTGGAGGTGATCGCCACCCTGGCGCCATTGCTGGGCCTGTTCGGTACCGTATTGGGCATGATCGAGGCATTTCAGGCCATGGAAGGTGCGGGCTCGCAGGTCAATCCAAGTGTGTTGTCCGGCGGGATCTGGGTCGCTCTGCTGACCACGGCGGTCGGTCTGGCGGTGGCTATTCCGGTATCTCTGGCCAACAGCTGGTTTGAGCGCCGGGTTGAGAGCCAGGCGGGGCTGATTCAGAACGATATCGACTATCTGCTGACGCTGCAGGCGTCCGTCAAGGACAGCCAGGTCTCCACCAAGGACGTTCAGGGTGACAGCAAAGCGGCATTGAAGCGCGCCTGATGGAGCTACTCTATCGCCCCCGTCGGAAATCCATCAGCCTCACCGCCCTGATCGATGTGGTGTTTATCCTGCTGATGTTTTTCATGCTGACTTCAACGTTTACCCGGTACAAGGCGGTTGATTTCCAGGCGCCGGTCGCGGCGGCCACCGAGACACCCGCCGAGCAGCCGCAGCGGGTGATCCTACGGCCAGATGGCAGCTTTCGGCTGGAGAGCGGAGCGGTAATCGCCACGGACGTCACGCTGAGTGTCGACTTCTTTGAAGTGGGACGCCCCATTGTGCTGCTGCCGGAAGGAGACAGTAGCGTGCAGGCCATGGTGACGGGCCTGGAACAACTGAAGGGGCTGGGTTTGGCCGTGACTTTGGGGCGTGCCATTCCGGTGGCCGCCGGCCAAGACTGATTCAAGCGACAAGTGACTGACTCGAGCGGAAACCAAAAACGATGAGCGATGCGTTGTATCCAAAGCGCTCGGCGGGCAACAGCGACGACAACCTGATTCCGCTGATCAATATCGTGTTCCTGTTGCTGGTTTTCTTCATGGTGGCGGGTCAGATCAGCAGCATCTCCGATGCGGGTATTGATGCGCCCCTGTCCGCCAGCCAGAAGCCGGTTGAGCCGGCGGAGCTGGAGCTGGTGATGAAGGCGGACGGTGCACTGACCCTGGGCGGAAAGCCGCTGGTGATAGATGAGCTGGCGCCTGCGGTGCAGGACGCCATGGCCACGGCAATCGAGGTACGGGTAGCGCTCAAGGCGGATCGTAGCGTGACGGCCGCTGATCTGGATCCGGTTCTGACGGTATTCCGTGAGCAGGGCCTTAGTACCATTACGCTGCACACGGTGCAGGCGGAGCAACCCTGATGCGTTGGTATCAGTGGGCTATCGCTTTGGTACTGGCGGTTGGAGTGCATCTGGCTCTGGCCGTGGCGCTTGGTATGCGGCCGGAGGTGGAGGCCAGCACGGCGGCGGATGCGGGCGAGTTTGGGGTGGAAATTGGTCTGGGTAGTGAAGGTGCATACCAGGACCAGGCTGAGCAGAAGGTGGCCGAAGTAGAGGCACCGGTGGAGCCTGAACCAGAGCCCAGGCCGGAACCACCGAAACCTGAAGTGAAACCGCCGGTGGAAATGCCCAAACCGGTTGTGCCAGAGGTGGCGACGGTGGAGCCGCCCAAGGTGAAGGAAGACGATATTCAGGTGGCCAAGCAGGCGCCGGAAAAGGAACCAGAACCAGAACCAGAACCAAAGCAGCCCGAGCCGCCCAAGCCTGAAGCAGCGAAACCGGTCGAGACCCAGGCGCCGCCATCCGAGACTGCGCGCACCGCCGATACCGCGCGCGAGGCCATGGTGAAGGCCTCCGGGCGCGCCAACAGCCGGACCGCCGGCGGGCGCCAGGGGAATGCTAAAAGCTATTTTGCCGAGTTGATGGCCTGGCTCAACCGGCACAAGGAATACCCGTCGAATCTGAAGAGAGCCAAGATCGAGGGAACGGTGATGGTCAGGTTTTCCATCAGCCGTGACGGCGAAGTGCTGGATGCATCGATCAAGACCAGCTCAGGCAACGCGCAACTGGATCAGGCCGCGCTCGATATGCTGAAAAAAGCGAACCCATTGCCGGCGATTCCGGACTTCATGGGGCGGGACCGGATTTCGATCACCGTACCCGTGGGCGTCAATTCGCCGGTTTCCTGATCGATCTCGA
>CAYXVO010000255.1:0-4798 GCA_964467875.1 uncultured Pseudomonadales bacterium
GAAAGGCATCGTGGCCGTGGGGCGACTCGATCTCGGCGTAGCTGACGTCCTTGCGGGCCTCGACCAGTGCGTTGACGATCTCCTCGGAGCGTTCTGGTGAAAAGCGCCAGTCGGTGGTGAAGGCAATCACCAGAAATGCCGCCTCGGCCCGTTCCAGAGCCGCCGCCAGTTTGTTGTCATAGGCCCAGGCCGGGTCGAAGTAGTCCAGGGCGCGAGTCATGAGCAGATAGGTATTGGCGTCGAAATTCTTGGAAAACCGTTCGCCCTGATAATGCAGGTAGCTTTCCACCTGGAATTCGGCGTCGAGACCGAATTTGAAGGCCTGGTCGCGCAGTTCGCGCCCGAACTTCTCGCCCATCGACAGGTTCGACAGATAGGTGATATGGCCCACCATGCGGGCGATGCCCAGCCCTTTGGCCGGCACGGTGTTGTGTTCGTAATAGTGTCCGCCGTGGAAGTCATGGTCGGAGGTGATCGCCTTGCGTGCCACTTCGTTGAAGGCAATGTTCTGGGCCGACAGTTTGGGAGCCGACGCAATGACCACGGCATGGGCCACCCGCTCCGGAAACTCAATGGACCACTGCAGAGCCTGCATGCCACCCAGGCTGCCACCGACAACGGCGGCCCAGCGCTGGATGCCCAGATAGTCAGCGAGACAGGCCTGGCTGCGAACCCAATCCAGCACGGTGACCAGCGGGAAGTCCGGGCCATAGGGCTTGCCGGTGGCGGGGTTGGTGCAGTTCGGGCCCGTGCTGCCATTACAGCCGCCGAGATTGTTCAGGCTGACCACGAAAAAGCGGCGGGTATCGATAACCTTGCCAGGGCCAATGGCGGAGTCCCACCAGCCAGCCTTTTTGTCTTCGGCGCGGTGATAGCCGGCGGCATGGTGATGGCCGGTGAGGGCGTGGCAGATCAGCACCGCATTGGAGCGGTCCGCATTCAGTTCGCCGTAGGTCTCAAAGACGATGTCGTAGGCGGGCAGGGTCTTGCCGCACACAAGGTCCAGTGGGGTATCAAAGTGCACCTTCTGCGGGGTGACGATTCCAACGGAATCCGGCGGGATGACATCTGGCATTTCGTTCTGGGTATGATCCTGGCAGGGAAACGGAACTCCGCAGTGTAAACAGCGGCGTAGGGTGAAGCAATACATGCCCGGCCTTGTGGCACGCCGGATCGGTTAAAATCGCCCTCACTAAATTGCCGTCCGTGAGTCAGCGATTGCTCAGCTGGCGACAGGGGCAGTAAAGTGTGCGGTCTTTTGATTGCCCAAGGCCGGTTTCAGACCGTTGGGCGGACCACTGCAGCAGGCTCTCATCCCGATATGACCAATCCCTCCGTGGCCTCGCCGTTTCAGGCCACACTTCCGGTTCTCTTTGGCTATGTGCCCATGGGCATGGCCTTCGGCCTGCTCATGGCGAACGCTGACTATGCTTGGTATATCGCACCGCTCATGGGGCTCTTGATCTATGCGGGAGCCGCCCAGTTTCTGGCGGTAGGGTTGCTGGCGGCCCAGGCGGGCCTGCTGGAGGTAGCGGTGACCACGCTGCTGCTGAACTCGCGCCATGTGTTCTACGGGCTGTCGCTGATGCACCGGTTCAAAGCCCGAGGCTGGCGCCGTTTCTATTTGATATTCGGATTGACCGACGAAACCTTCTCCCTGTTGTCGGCCCGCCCCTATCGGCCGGATGTCGATGAAACCTACGAGCAACTGCGAATCACCGCGTTGAACCAGGGCTATTGGGTGCTTGGCTGCGCCTTGGGCGCGTTGCTCGGACAGGCTTTGCGCGTTGATACCACAGGTTTGGAATTTACGCTTCCGGCGCTGTTCATTGTGCTGGCGATCGAGCAATACCGCAGCGTCCGCCGGCTGTTTCCGTTTCTGATCGCGCTGGTGGCGGCAACCTTCACCGTCCTGCTGGGCGCGACCGACCAGATGCTGTTGATCTCCATCTCGCTGGCCTTGAGCCTGTTGCTGCTGTCGCGTAAGGCGGGCGTATTCCAATGAATAGCTACCTGATCGGCTTTATCCTGGTGATGGCACTGGCAACCCTGCTAACCCGGGCGCTGCCCTTTCTGGTGTTGCGTCGGGGCGGCGAACACCCGCTGGCCCTGTACATCGGGCGCTACCTGCCGCCGGCCATCATGTTGCTGCTGGTGATTTACTGCCTGCAGGGTGTGAACCTCTCCGAGGCGCCCTATGGCTTGGCGGAAATTCTGGCGTCGGCGCTGGTCGTGGGGCTGCACCTGCTGTGGCGCAACGCGCTGCTCAGTATCGGTGGCGGTACCGCGCTCTATATGGTTTTGGTGCAGACTGGGTGGTTGAGTCAGGTATTGGCTTAGCGGTGGCATCGAACGTCATGGCCGTTTTGGCTGGTTTTATGTCAAAAACGCCAATTCTTCTGCCGGGGACGCTCTGCCATGCTAGGGGCTGGTCGTTCTTTCGATTTTCCACAGGCAGACTTCATGACCGAGACCCTTATTTCCCGCCGTGATCTGGATTTCTTGCTGTACGAAGTCCTGGGTGGCGAACAGCTGTGTGCCCGCGAGCGATACCGGGACCACAGCCGCGAGACCTTCGATGCCGCCATCAATACGGCGGACCAGATAGCCCGCAAATACTTCGCGCCCCACAACGCCAAGGCGGATGCCCAGGAGCCCCACTTTGACGGGCAGAAAGTGACGATGATCCCCGAGGTCAGAGAGGCTTTCGCAGCCTTCGCCGAGGCCGGTTTCCTGGCCGGGGGCATGGACTTCGAGCAAGGGGGCATGCAACTGCCCGCCACCGTCCTGGCCGCCTGCATGGGGCATTTTACGGCGGCCAATCCATCCACCGCCGGCTATCCCTTCCTGACCGTTGCCGCGGCCAACCTCATCAATACCTTTGGCTCGCAAGAGCAAAAGCAGCGCTACCTGCGCCATATGCTGAGCGGCCGTTTCACCGGCACCATGGCCCTGACCGAGCCCCAGGCGGGCTCGTCGCTGGCGGATATCACCACCCAGGCCACGCCCACCGATGACGGCCATTACCTGATCGCCGGCAACAAGATCTTTATCTCCGGTGGCGACCACGAACTGACCGACAACATCGTCCACCTGGTGCTGGCCAAGATCAAAGGCGCACCGGCGGGGGTGAAGGGCATTTCCCTGTTCATCGTGCCCAAATTCCTGGTGGACGCCGAAGGTAACCCCACCACGCGCAACGACGTGGCCCTGGCCGGTCTGTTCCACAAGATGGGCTATCGCGGTACCACCTCGACCGCCCTCAACTTCGGCGAGAATGGCAACTGCGTGGGCTATCTGGTGGGCGAGCCACACCAGGGGCTCAAGTACATGTTCCACATGATGAACGAAGCCCGCATCGGCGTCGGCTTCGGCGCCGCCCTGATCGGCTACCGAGGCTATTTGCATGCCTTGGAATACGCCCGTTCCCGCCCGCAAGGCCGTCTGCCCTCCAGCCGGGATCCCATCGCTAAGCAGGTGCCGATCATCCAGCACGCCGACGTCAAACGCATGCTGCTGGCCCAAAAGGCCTACGCCGAAGGTGGCGTGGCCCTTTGCCTGTATGCCTCCAGCCTGGTGGACGACAGCGAAACACTGGCGGATGGCGAGTCCCGCGCCGCAGCCCAGGACCTGCTCGACCTGCTAACGCCCATCGTCAAAGCCTGGCCCTCCGAATACGGCCCCAAGGCCAACGACCTGGCGATCCAGGTGCACGGCGGCGCCGGCTACACGCGGGAATATCCGGTGGAACAGTGCTATCGCGATAACCGCCTGAACCCCATCCACGAAGGCACCAACGGCATTCAGGCGCTGGATCTGTTGGGCCGCAAAGTCTGGCAAAAAGACAGTGCCGGCCTCAAACGCCTGTCCGCCGAAATTCAGACCTGCATCAAGCAAGCCGCCAGCCTGGAACGCTGCGCCCCCCTGGCCCAAAGCCTCGGCAAGGCCCTGGCCACCGCCGGCGAAATCACCCTGCACCTGGGCCAATCCCTGGCAAAACAAGGCCCGGACCTGACATTGGCCAACGCCAGCTGCTACCTGAGCCTGATGAGCAAGGTCGTCGTCGGCTGGATCTGGCTCCGTCAAGCCATCGTGGCCGAACAGGCCCTGGCCGGCGCCACCGGCGAAGCGGAGCAAGCCTTCTATCAGGGCAAGCTGCAAGCGGCTCAGTATTTTATGGGCTGGGAGCTACCAGAGATCGAACGCGACGCCGCCATCCTGTCACGCCTGGATCGCACTTGTTTCGATATGAGGGATGAGTGGTTTTGATTTCTTGGATATGGGTTTGACTTCGTCAGGGCTTGAGGGTGAGTGGTTTCGCCCACTAGGGCGAGTCACTTTTTGTCTGCAGCGACAAAAAGTAACCAAAAAACGCCGCCCCTGATGAACCGCCCTGCTGCGCAGGGTCCCCTGTGGTGCTCGCAAACGCCGGGGCCTGCGGAACTCGCTTCGCTCAGACAGTCCTCGGCCTTTATCCGGCGTTTACTGCGCTCCTCGACGGTTCAAAAAGGGGAAGAGCAAATGCAAAAGAAAGAGCAAAAGAAGTGACTCGCCCTAGTGGGCGAAACCACTAATCATCAGCCCCGAATGCAGTTCCGATAAAAGTAAAGGACTCAGGGGCAGTGCCAATACAAATCAAAAGGATCACATCATGACAACTAAAAACCGCCAATTCCGCCTAGCCTCCCGCCCCGTCGGTACCCCCACCGCCGACAACTGGAACCTCGTCACCGACGAAATCCCAACCCCCAACGACGGCGAAGTCCTGCTAAAAACTCTCTACATCTCCCTCGACCCC
>CAYXVO010000256.1:0-4766 GCA_964467875.1 uncultured Pseudomonadales bacterium
TTGCTGCAGCTGCTATGCCTGATTGCCATGGACCCACCTTCGGATCTGTCGGCGGACAGCATTCGCGATGAAAAGGTCAAAGTCCTGAAGGCCCTCTGTCCCATCACGCCCGATCTCACGACGACCCATCTGGTGCGCGGGCAATATACGGCCGGCAATATCGATGGTCAGGTGGTGCCGGGTTATCTGGAGGAGGAGGGGGCCGTTGCCGGCAGCACCACGGAAACCTTCGTGGCGCTCAAGGTGGAAATCGGCAACTGGCGTTGGGCGGGCGTGCCTTTTTACTTGCGCACCGGAAAGCGGATGCCGGAAAAGCTCTCGCAGATCATTATCCATTTCAAACCGGCTCCCCATTACATCTTCGACCCGGACCAGAAGCACCTCGCGAACAACAAGCTCATCATCCGCCTACAGCCGGATGAGGGGATTTCGCTACAGGTACTGACCAAGGACCAGGGGCTCGACAAGGGCATGCGTCTGCGTCCCGGCCCGCTGCAATTGAGTTTCTCCCAGGCGTTCAAGAGCGATCGCATTCCCGATGCTTATGAGCGTCTGTTATGGGAGGTGATAAAGGGTAATCAATATCTTTTTGTCAGCCGCGACGAAGTGGAATACGCCTGGCGTTGGGTTGATCGGGTCGTCGATGTCTGGCGCGAATTACCGCCACCGAAACGATACGCCGCGGGCACTTGGGGGCCGGTCGCTTCCATTGCCATGATTACGCGTGATGCGCGGAGCTGGTATGAAGATGTGTAGGCATTGGTAAGTGATGCGCAGTGGCGATAAACCTGGCTTGAACCGAATGGCGTCAACTGGGGCGGTGGGGAATGACAATGGGGGAGATGATGGCAGGAGTCGCTTGGCCGGCGGGCATTGATTGGGTCGAAATGGAAGACCGCACGCAACTGGCGGAGCGTCTGGCCCATCAGGTCGGTCAATGGCTTACACGGGCATTGGTCACCCAGGACAGGGCCTCTCTGGCGGTATCTGGTGGACGTACGCCGGCTCCGTTTTTGGCCGCGCTGTCGGAATTCGAGCTACCCTGGCATCGGGTCGACGTCACCCTGACGGACGAACGTTGGGTGAGCGGTGACGATGACGCCAGCAACGAACGGCTGGTTCGCCTGCATCTGCTGCGCAATCGGGCCCATGCCGCGCGCCTGGTGAGCCTCAAGGTGGACGCCCCGAGCCCTGAGCAAGGTGTGGAGCTGTGCCAAAAGCAACTGGCCCTGATGCATTGGCCGTTGGATGTGGTGGTGTTGGGGATGGGTAATGATGGTCATACCGCCTCGTTGTTTCCCGGTACCGACGGCCTGAGGCAGGCTTTGGCGCCTGACAATCCGCAGCATTGTGCGCCGATTCGCCCACTGGATGTGCCCCATGCGCGAATGACACTGACTCGTTCGGCATTGGCCCGTGCCCGTCACCAGGTTCTGTACATTCTGGGCGAGGATAAGCTGGCGGTGCTGGAGGATGCCGTTGCCGATGTGGAGAATCAGGAGCTGATGCCGGTGCGGGCGTTTCTGCGCCCCGGGCTGAAAATATTCTGGAGCCCCTGATGGATTGTGCGAGCCACTTTCCCTATTTTCCGTTAGGTCCGTTAGGTCCGTTAGGTCCGCTAGGTCCGTTAGGTCCGTTAGGTCCGTTAGGTCAGATAGCGCTAGTGCCAGGAGGTTTGGGATGAGCGAACAGCATTTACGCAAACAGTTGGCAACGCAGGCCGACAAGATCCTACAGGCTAGTCCACTGATACCGGTGATCACCATTTACGAACTGGAGCATGCGGTGCCTCTGGCCCAGGCCCTGGTGGCAGGAGGGATTCAGGTTCTTGAAGTCACCTTGCGTACCCGCCACGGGTTGGAGGCCATCAGGATGATGCGTGAGGCCTTGCCGGACGCCTGGGTGGGGGCGGGAACCGTGCTGAGCCAGGCGCAATATTACGAAGCAGAAGCGGCAGGTGCCCAGTTCGTGATCACACCTGGCTCCACCCGTGAACTGCTGGAGTGTGGGCTTGAGGCCAAAGTGCCATTGCTGCCTGGGATCGCAACCATCTCAGAGCTGATGCGCGGCTACGCTCTGGGTTATCGCACGTTCAAGTTTTTTCCTGCCGAAGTAGCGGGTGGTACGGCGGCGTTAAAGGCCTTTTCCGGCCCATTACCTGATGTGAGCTTTTGCCCGACGGGTGGCATTCGTCCGGAAACCGCCAGTGATTACCTCATGTTGCCGAACGTGGCCGCAGTGGGGGGGACCTGGCTGACGCCTGCGGACCTGATCGAGCAGAAGGATTGGGCTGGCATTCAGCGTCTGGTCCAGGACAGCCTGGAGCTGTGTCGAGGCGGTACATGAGTACATAGGGGCCAACTGCCGAGTAAACGGTGTAAGGAGCGCAACCGATGAGTGACGCAGACTATGCCTTGATCGGTGATATCGGAGGAACCAATGCGCGTTTTGCGCTGGTGCGGCGAGGGAGCCGGGAGCCGGAGCAAATTCGGGTTCTCGCCACCGGTGAGTTTGCTAATCTCGATGCCGCCATTACTCGATACATGGACGACGTAGGTATCGCAGGTGTTGACGAAGCTTGTGTCGCCATTGCTGGACCAGTCCAGCGGGAGAACCTGCAGTTGACCAATAGCCACTGGGACTTTAGCCGGGCTCGGATCCAGCAGACACTTGGCTTTACCACCTTCAAGGTGATCAATGATTTTACCGCTATGGCGCTCGGTGTGCCCCACGTGGGAACGGCCCATCTGGTGTCTGTAGGCCATGGCCAGCGTGAGCCGGTAGAGCGTGCGCCCCGACTTGTTATCGGGCCTGGGACGGGGCTAGGTGTGGCAGGTCTGCTGTGGGTGCGGGGCTACTGGATTCCCCTGGCTTCGGAGGGCGGCCACGTGGATTTTGCGCCGACCACGGATGTGGAGATCGAAATCCTGCGCAGGCTCCGGGTGGAGTACGGGCGCGTGTCGGTGGAGCGCCTTGTGAGTGGCACAGGCCTGGTCGATTTGTATCGCATCCTGAGCGAGCTGCGTGGCCTTAGGTCCGAGCCGATGACACCGGCCAGCGTGACCCAGGCTGCGCTGGCAGCAACAGATCCCGTCGCAATAGAGACCTTGCAGCTGTTCTGTGAAATTTTCGGCCGGGCAGCCGGTAATGCGGCGCTCACGCTCGGTGCTCAGGGCGGCGTTTTCATCTGCGGAGGAATAATTCCCCGTGTCATCGATTTCTTTCGCCAGTCCCGCTTTGAACAGGGATTTTTAGATAAAGGACGGATGAGTAACTTCCTGAAGAAAATACCAATCCAGGTGGTAACCCATCCCCATACGGGATTGCTGGGCGCTTCCGAGGCATTGTCCAATCCGGAAGTTTGATCATGCAAGCCGCTCGACCCCGGCACTGGCAATGCCGGAGCCGCTCTCTGGGCGCCTAATCGAGCGCCAGATACCGTGACGTAACCAGAATGTGAGTTTGGCTACAAAATTTAACACGGCCACTACGTGCCCCCTGCGCAGATTACCTTCTATAATCAAAGCGTCGCCAGCGGAAATGACCCCGTACCCCGCAGCAAATCAGTGGTAGCTGCCTATAAGAACGGAAAGGGCTTCTTTTCCCATATCCATGCATCCATGTCCGTTTCGCAGCATCTTGTTACATTAAAGGCTGGGGGCGAGGCATTTTTTGAATAAAAAGTGTGAACATGAGTCGAATTTTCTCCATTCTGGCCCTGATGCTGGGACTCCTAGCCAGCCCATTGTTGGTCGAGCCCGCCCATGCTGCCGGCAAAACCACGCCAAAATCGC
Source organism: uncultured Pseudomonadales bacterium (assembly GCA_964467875.1). GTDB lineage: Bacteria > Pseudomonadota > Gammaproteobacteria > Pseudomonadales > Oleiphilaceae > JAEZAA01. The sequence continues at coordinate 3,795 of CAYXVO010000256.1, forward strand.
TGCAGTTGGGTTCCGTACATGCGTTGGTCTACGACGTCGGTGCCGGAAAAACAGTCTTTGCCAAGAACTCCGAGATTCCCGTATCCATCGCGTCCATTACCAAGCTCATGACGGCAATGGTTGTCCTGGACGCCAAATTGCCCTTGGACGAGATGATTACGGTCGATAAAGAGGATCGAGATACTCTTAAGAATACCTACTCGAGAATCCGTATGGGGTCTAAGTTGAGCCGGCGGGATATGCTCAAACTTGCGTTGATGTCGTCGGAGAATCGTGCCGCCTCAGCACTTGGACGGCATTATCCAGGAGGCCGCGATGCGTTCATCAAGGCTATGAATACCAAAGCTCGGTCGCTGGAAATGCATCAGACGCGCTTTGTCGATTCGACCGGTCTGTCCAGTGATAACGTGGCGACCGCACAGGATTTGGTGAAGCTGGTCATCGCCGCCAATCAATATTCGCTCATTCGGGATTTCACGACGGCAACCGATCATCTGGCGAAGTTCCGCAGTCCCCGCTATAGCCTGGGTTTCTACAATACGAATCTGTTAGTGCGGGGCAATAATTGGGACATCAAGGTTAGCAAGACCGGTTTCACCAATGAAGCGGGGCGGTGCCTGGTCATGCTGGCGACCGTGGATGAGCGGCCGGTGGTTCTGGTCCTGCTGGACTCCTACGGTAAGCGTACGCCTGTTGGCGATGCCAACCGCGTGCGCAAGTGGATGGAAACTGGCACGGCAGGATCAGTGCCGAGTGCGGCCGCCCGCAATTACGAGCGGGAACGGAAAGAGCAGACCAAACTGACGACTATTTCGGCTCAGAAAAACCAGGGCTGATCTTCAGAAAAAGCTAGCGCCGATCTTCAGAAAAAATGAGCCCGCTAGATCAAACTCCGGCACACCTGGAGCGGAAGCTATAGTGCAGTGGTGCCCACGCTGGATGGCTACAGGTCCTCCAGCATGTTGGCATCCC
>CAYXVO010000257.1:0-4761 GCA_964467875.1 uncultured Pseudomonadales bacterium
CCTCTCCCTTGACGGGAGAGGGTTGGGGAGAGGGTGGAGCATGCAGACTCCGTGTCTTAAGCGGCTGCGCCGCTGCCCCCTCTCCCTAGCCCTCTCCCGCGAGGGGAGAGGGGATAAAACCTAAAGGGTGTCGATAAAGCCGCGGATCCGTCGAGCAGCCTCGATGCATTCGTCCAGAGAGGCCACCAATGCCATGCGGCAGTGACTGGCACCTGGATTAATTCCCTCGATTGAGCGTGACAGGTACTGGCCGGGCAGGACCGTAACGTTCTGCCGGGCAAACAATTCGCGGGCAAACTGCTCGTCATCGATGGGCGTTCGTGGCCATAAATAAAAGCCCGCGTCGGGGCGGCTGACCTGGAGGGCGCCATCCAAAATCGACAGCACTGCTTCGAACTTGGCTCGGTAAATGGCGCGGTTTTCCGTCACGTGCACTTCGTCGTTCCAGGCGGCGGCACTGGCCAGTTGCACATGCAGTGGCAAGGCACAGCCATGGTAGGTGCGATACTGCAGGAACGAGGCGAGGATGTTGGCGTCTCCGGCGACGAAGCCTGAACGAAGGCCGGGCAGGTTTGAGCGCTTCGACAGGCTGTGAAAAACCACGCAGCGTTCATAGCGGTCGCGCCCCATAGCGGCGCAGGCTTGCAGCAGGCCCACGGGCGGGGCGGCCTCATCGAAGTAGATTTCCGAGTAGCACTCGTCGGACGCGATCACGAAGTCATGCTGGTCGGCCAGTTGGATCAGACGCTGCAAGGTGGCCTGCGGCAGCACCGCACCCGTGGGGTTGCCGGGGCTGCAGATAAACAGAACCTGGCAGCGCGCCCAGACTGAATCGGGGACCGCATCAAAATCCGGCAAATAGCCAGTCGCCTGGGTGCAGGGCAGAAACCAGGGTTCGGCACCGGCGAGAAAGGCCGCGCCTTCGTAGATCTGGTAAAAGGGATTCGGCATCAGCACCAGCGGCTTGCTGCTACGGTCCACGATAGCTTGCACAAAGGAGAACAGCGCCTCCCGGGTGCCATTGACTGGCAGCACATGTTTGTCCGCGCTCAGGCTGCCGGGCCTGAGTTGAAAACGCCGCGTCGCCCAGCTCGCAATGGATTCGCGCAGCTCCGGCAGTCCCAGCGTGGAGGGATAGGTGCTCAGGTGACGGAGTTCGCCGATCAGCGTTTCCGCCACGAAGGCCGGCGCTGGATGTTTGGGTTCGCCAATCGACAGTGCGATGTGCGGCAGGTCAGCCGGTGGCGTCACGCCCTGCTTGAGGCGGCCGAGCTTTTCGAACGGGTAGGGCTGTAGTCGGGCGAGGTCTGGGTTCATGGCGTCTTCGTCAAAAGGGCGTATACGTCTAATTCTGGTAGTCCGGCCTATAGCCGGCAGTTAGGTCTACATTCCGCAGTTAGGCCGGGAGTATAAAGCATGGTTTCCGGTCGGCAAAATTCACAGTTTGGCGACTGTGAACGGTGTCCGTGTCGGGCGTCGCCCCGCCTGCTTTTTCAGCCAGACATGCGTCTAAAGCTTGGCCCGCTCATCCAGTTGCGCGCAAATTGCCTGTTGCAGTTGGGTGCATACTTCTGCCTCGCTTAGGGGGCCACTGTCCTGATCGGTCATCACAAACACGTCTTCCACGCGTTCGCCCAGGGTATTAATACGGGCGCTGACCAGTTCTACCCGTGCCTCCAGCAGGATACGCCCGATTCGGGCCAGCAGGCCGGGGCGGTCTGGCGTGATGACCTCCATGATCGTGCGTTGATTGGTGGTGTCGTTGCTGAAGGTTACTTCGGTGGGGAAGGCGAAGTGCTTCAGCTGGCGGGGTATGCGGCGCTGGATGATCTCGGGGTATTTGTTGGGATCTTCCAGTTCGGTCATCAGCTTTTTCTTGATGATGCTACGCCGCTTCGGTGCACTGCTGTATTCGCCATCCTCCTCCATCACCACGAAGCTGCTCAGGCTGAAATTGCTGCTGGCGCTGCTGATGCGGGCTTCCACAATGTTGAGATGGAGTTGTTCGAGGGCGGCCGTGGTGGCCGCGAACAGATCATTGCGGTTGCGCATGTAGACCATGATCTGCAGAAAGCCCTCGGCGGCCCCGCCCTTGGCGTTGCGAATCAGTACCAGAGGTTTGTCCGAGTCGCCGTGGCGGATGATCGCCGCGGTTTGCCACGCAATCTCGCTGGTGGAATCCTGCAGGAAGAAATCGTCGTCGAGCGTGTGCCAGAAGCTTTCAACCTGATCCTGCAAGAAGCCCTGGGCCAGCAGGATATCGCGGGCCTCGTTCTGGGTGGCGCGGATCCATTTGTTGCGGTCGGGCGGCACGTCCAGTCCCCGCCGCAAGGCCCGCTTGGCTTCCGTATACAACTGGCGTAGTAGTGATGCGCGCCAGTTGTTCCAGAGCTTGGGATTGGTGGCGCTGATGTCGCACACCGTCAGTACGTAGAGATAGTCCAGATGCACCTGGGAATTGAGCTGGCTGGCAAACTCGTGGATAACGTCCGGATCGGCGATGTCCTTGCGCTGCGCGGTCATCGACATCAGCAGGTGATTTTTCACCAGCCAGGCCACCAGGCTGGTGTCCCGCTGGCTGAGATAGTGCCGCTGGCAGAACGCCACCACATCGCTCGCGCCCAACTCGGAGTGGTCGCCGCCACGGCCCTTGGCAATGTCGTGATAGAGCCCTGCGATGTAGAGCAGCTCAGCCTTGGGCAACTGATTGACGAGACGTGAGGCCAACGGGTAGTCGCGGTAGCTCTCGGGGCTACGCAGCCGCACCATGTTACGGATCACCTTGAGGGTGTGGGCGTCGACCGTGTAGATGTGAAACAGGTCGTACTGCATTTTTCCGACGATGTGGCCGAACTCTGGCAGATAGCGACTCAGCACGTTATAGCGCTTCATGTAGGACAAGGTGCGGTGCAGGGCGTGGGGCGTCTTCAGCAGCTCCATGAACAGGCTGGTGTTCACGATGTCCGAGCGGAATTGCTCGTCGATCAGGTGGCGGTGTGCCCGAATCGAGCGAATGGTGGTGGCACGGATTCCCAGGATGTCCGGGCGTTGCGCCATCAACACGAAGATTTCCAGCAAGGCGTATGGCGCGTAGGCGAAGACCTGGTTGTTGACGGCCTCAATGTAGTGGTTATGGACCTGGAAGCGGCGGTTGAGGCTGACAATGTCGGCCGGCTCGTCGGCGCGCAGAATCGCCTCGTCGAAATACTGCAGCACCACGTCGTTGAGCTCGCCGAGCGACAGGGCCACGCGGTAGTACTGCTGCATCAACTGCTCGACGCCCAGGCTTTCCTCGCTGTCGGCGTATCCCATGAGGTCGGCCAGGCTGCGCTGGTAATCGAACAGCAGGCGGTTCTCATTACGCCCCGCCAGCATTTGCAGGCCGTAGCGAAGGCGCCAGAGGAAAGTCTCGCCTTCATAGAGCAGGCTGTATTCTTCGTCGGTGAGAAACTTGAAGGAGTTGGATTCCGCCTTCGCTTGCAAGCCCGTCTTTGATTGCAGACCAAAGTGGCGCTTGGTGATCCAGCGGATGGTCTGGATGTCTCGCAGGGCGCCCGGCGAGGACTTGAGGTTCGGCTCCAGGTTGTACTCGGTTTCGCCAAACTTCTCATGGCGGGCTCGTTGTTCGTCGCGCTTGGCGAGGAAATACTGCCGATCACTGCAGACTTCATCGCTGTACGCCCGTTCCACCAGTGCTTCGCGCAGGCGGTCGTTGCCCCACACCGTGCGACTTTCCAGCAGGTTGGTGGCCACCGTCACATCCGCGCTCGCCGCCTCGATGCATTGATCCGGGGTACGCACACTGTGGCCAATGTCCAGACTCAGGTCCCAAAGCGCGGTGACGAATACCTCGATATCCGGCTTCCAGCGGGCAATTTCCTGCTCGCTGCTGGCCAAAATCAGCAGGTCGATGTCGGAGTGGGGGTGCAGTTCTCCCCGGCCATAACCGCCTACCGCCACCAGGCTGATGTCGCTCGCATCGCGCCAGGCAAACCGTTGCCAGAGAACGGACAGCACCTGATCGATGACAAGAGCGCGACCGCGCACCAATTCGCGCACATCCGTGCCCTGACAAAATTGCTGGTCCAGCGCTGCGGCAGCGGCCTTCAATGCCTTCTTTATAGGAGCAATGGGTGATGCCGCCGACTCGATATCCAGGTACAGCTGTTCGTGGTTGAGCAGTTGCGCAGGCTCGAATGCCCGGTTTTGAAGCGAAAGACCGTGGATCGCGGCATCATGCATAGACGCTTGGACCTAAAAGGATTCGTCGGAACGGCGGGTGAGGACCTCTACGCCGGTTTCAGTGACCAATAGCGTATGCTCCCATTGGGCGGACAGCTTGTGATCCTTGGTGACCACGGTCCAGCCGTCGGGCAGCATTTTGCAGTGGTATTTGCCCTGGTTGATCATTGGCTCAATAGTAAAGGTCATGCCGGCGCACAGCTCCATGCCCGTGCCAGGCGTACCATAATGCATGACCTGGGGCTCCTCATGGAAGACCCGGCCAATGCCATGCCCGCAATAATCCCGCACCACGCTGTAGTGATTGGATTCGGCATGTTTCTGGATGACATGGCCGATATCGCCGAGCCGGGTTCCCGGACGCACCAGTTCGATCCCTTTATAAAGGCACTCCTGGGTGATGCGGACCAGACGCTCGCCGGCAATGGTCGGCTTGCCGACAAAATACATTTTGCTGGTATCGCCATGAAAGCCGTCTTTGATCACGGTGACGTCGATGTTGATGATGTCGCCGTCTTT
>CAYXVO010000258.1:0-4745 GCA_964467875.1 uncultured Pseudomonadales bacterium
ATCCAGAGCAGCTTGCGGGGTGGTAGTTGTGGGGTTGTTATTACGCAATTGCGATTACTGGGTCGTTAGTGCGGAGTAGCGATTGCTGAGTAGTAAATGCTGGGTGGTAATTACTGAATCACGATTGCGAGGTGGCTATGAAAGTGACGTCAGTCGCGCCGTTTCGGGCGCGACTGACGTTGGTCGGCTGCTTAGGCAGTCCGACGGCGGCGGTGCAGGGCCAGGCCGACGAGGCTGATACCCAGCAGGGCTACGGAAGCTGGCTCGGACACCTGGATGGGTGCTTCGCGGACATTCAGCTTGGCGTAGATTTTTGCCGAGGTGGCCGTGCCTTCCTGTGTGTTGAGTTCATTAATGAGCGAGTTGGTTTGGATATCGTAGAAACCGAGAATTTCCATGGAAAAGATGTACGAACCGACGGTGAACTCATCGCTCTGAACAGCGCTGTCGAGCATTACGATATCAGCCACGGGGCCGTCGTTGCGTGGAGTGCAGGTACGGAAGAAGAAGAACCAGCTGCAGCTCTCGCCGTTTGGCGCATTATTCAGCGTTTCATCGTGCGTAAAGTTGAAGTTGTAAGGACCATCTGTAATGGACGAGCCCAAAATGTTCAACTCGGTCGAAATGCTCAGCGTGGCGGCTGAGATAGCGCTACCTTGTGGAATCGGTTTGTTGTAATGGGTAAAGGTTCCAAGGCTGAAGAGTTCGTCAGTGTCGAAGGTGAGCGGCACGTCAGGGTTCGCGTCAAAGCGATAGCCGCTTTTCTTGGAGCGGCTCTCGTTCCCGCCCCAACGAATTTCCTGGCCTCCGTCATGCAACGTGACATTTTGACCGCCTTCTGAGTCGGTCCAGGCGCCATTAACAACGTTGAGTGCGACTGGAATGGCCATCGCTGAGGCGCTGGCAACAGACAAAGTCACAGCAGCAATCAGTTTAGTTAACTTCATTTTTCTACTCCGTAGAAGTTGTATGAGACAGGTTTTTTTTCTAAGCAATCATGGTCAGCTATAAGCAAGCAGTGCTCCAATATTGAAAATAGCGTGTGTTTACAAACATTTGATTTGAGCGTAACCCCTGCCATCTGGTTACATTGTAAAGTTAGTGGACGCTAAGCGACATTTTCAGTAGTGGGGTGTTAAAAATATCGACAAGGGCTCATGTGATGTAAATGTTCTGCCCTCGATGGTCGAACTCAAACTATCCGCGAGGATCGGTCTCAGTGACTTTTGATTGATCCTTATTCTGTTCCCAAAACCGACGCAAGGTATCGAATCCCTGGATATAAGGCAGTTGTCGGAACGCCGCCCAGTCCCACAGGCAATAGAGGCAGATGGCAGGATAGCGCCACTCCGTGAATCGACCGGCTTCCACCTGGCGGCTGAGCTCGGTCAGCGTGATCGCGATCCTCTCACGCTGGAGATTGAAAAAGAGGGCATCCTGGGTTGGTTCCAGTCCCGAGCGCTGGGCCTGGAGCAGAATCACTAGCGAATCGTTGGCCGCGTCGATCAGCGTCAGGAGGTTCTCTTCGTCCCAGCTTAAAGGCGGCAGGCCCAGTTTCTGGCTGAGATAGCGGAAAATCACCCGTGAATCATAAATGGGCTGGTCGCCGTCATGTAGCATGGGCACTCGCATGGCCGGGTTATGGCGGCGCAGCTCATCACGGTCGGCGACGTAGATGTCCAGGTTGACGAATTGGTACGGGTGATCCGCAAGCAGAAGGCGAAGGCGGCGCGCGTAGGGAGAGGTGTTCGAACCAATGAGTTGCATGAGTGGCTCCTGTGAGAGATCCGGCAGTGAAGTCCTTGTGCTTGTGTGGTCTCGCGGGATAGGGTCAGGCCGGACGCAGGCGTCGCCCTGGCCCGTGGGATCGCTGTTGTTGCAGGATGGCGGCGAGGCTCGCGCCCCACACCAGATGTGCCGCCACCATCAACCCCACGCGCTCACGGGGCTGGCGCGTCGCGGCGCGGTGCAGACTCAGTCCGGGCACCCAGCCCTGATAGCTGGCGGCCCACACGCCGACACCATAGCAGGCGCCCCTGGCCAGGGATAGATGGTGCGAGCGTAGCACCAGCGGGGTGATCGCACCGGCAAATGCGCCGAAGCCGAAGTGCAGGGCGAGGGTGGTATAGCGCTCCTGGGTGACTGAAAATGCCGGTCGAACACCGGTCTTGGCGAGAAAGGTCGAGGTGATGCCATAGGGTGGCAGGGGATACTGGAGATTGACCGGCAGCCGCCGGTGCAAGCGTGCCATGGCAAGACTCATGGGAATGGTGGCCAGAAAACCAGCCAGTGCGCCAGCGGCGTATTGATTCATGGCATCCTCCTCGGCTTCGGTTCCGGTCTATTAAAATCAGCGCTCAACCGATTCAACAGGCGTGCGCACGGTGCACTCGCCCACGAGCGTCTATGCTGAAGCCAGGTTTAGACAGGTAATTCACAGACGCAGCCAGGCATGTTGCTGGCCAGCGGGTGAGGGCAGCCAGATTGGCGCAGAGAGAGAGCATGCCGCGGGACGACTACAGACATTATTACAGCCGGGAGGGTGAGACCTGGCTGGTGGAGATTCGGCTCAACCGTTTGGAGCAGCTGTTCAATAACCTCGACCCCGCGCCCTTCTGGAGGCGGGATCTGGATCCGGACGCGCTAGATTACATTTTAGACAGTGTGCAGGAGTTGCCCCGCCATGCGCCGCTGCGGTTGGTGGTGCATGTGGATGCGGAGCAGCCGGCCAATGCCCAGGAGCATATCAGCAGCACGTTGAGCGGTTACTGCCTGTACCGCGCCAAAGTGAATCGCCAGCGGCTTCGTCTGGAATTGCGGCGGGGCCGGATCAGCCTGGCCGTGGGGTTGTCCTTCCTGTCTCTGTGCTTTGTCGTGGGCAATTATGTGCAGGGTCTGGAAACCATCGGCAGCACCATAGTGCGGGAGAGCCTGCTGATTATGGGATGGGTGGCGATGTGGCAGCCTCTGCAGAGCTTTCTCTACGATTGGTGGCCGCATCTGGGGCGGGCACGACTGTATGAGCGGGTCGCACGGATGCCGGTGGAAATCCGCTGTCCTGGCACGGAGCGCCGTGCGCCCACCACCCCCGAGCCGCGTTAGTTTTAATTTCCAGAGCCCAGAGCCCAGAGCCCAGAGCCCAAATCTTGGTTCATGCATGTGTTCGCGGATGAACACGAGAAAGTGAACAACTTAAAGCGAACAGTTTGAAGCGAACAACAGCAACGGTCGGTCAGAGATGCTCATCGACGATGCTGATTTCATCCGGGTGTTCGCGCAAAAACTCCAGGGCGTAGGCCAGTTCGCCCGGCGACTCCGCGTGAATCACAAACAGTGGATCACCGACTTCGACGGTCCGTCCCAGCTGTATCTGAAAGTCCAGACCGGCCCGTGGGTCCGCTGGCGCACCCGCCAGTTTGGCAAGTTTGGCGACAAAACGGTTGTTGATCTGGGAGACAATGCCACGGCGCGGGGCCGATACTTCAAAGCGGTGCGCTGCCAAGGTCGGTTCGCGAAAGCCACCCTGGGCCTCGCAGATGGCGAGAAACTTGCGTAACGCCTGCCCGGAATCCAGGGTCGTGGCCGCCTTGTGGAAGCCTTCGCCTGGCGCCGCGGCACCGCCCATCTCCAGGATCATGCCCGCCAGTTGCAGCGCCCGTTGACGCAGGTCCCGAGGCGCCAGGGGCTCGCACCGCAGCACCTGGAGAATATCGCGAGCCTCCAGCGCGGGGCCGATGCCACGCCCGATCGGCTGGCTGCCATCGGACAAATGAGTGCGAATGGTCAGCCCGAGGGTTTCGCCGGTGCTCGTCAGCTGGGCCGCCAGCCGCTCACCAAAGTCTCTGGTGCGGACCTTGGCGGTGGGGCCAACGGGGATGTCCAGCAGTACGTGGCTGCTGCCCGCGGCAACTTTCTTGGAAAGCACCGATGCCACCAGCTGGCCGTCGCTGTCCAGGTCCAGGGCGCGTTCCACTCGGATCAGCACATCATCCGCCGGACTCAGGCTCACCGATCCACCCCAGGCAATACAGCCGCCTTCCTGTTCAACAACACGACGCATCTGCGTCAGGCTCAGCTCCACCGGCGCCATCACTTCCATGGTGTCGGCCGTGCCGGCCGGCGAGGTGATGGCGCGTGACGAGGTCTTGGGCATGATCAGACCGCAGGCGGAGACGATGGCCACCACCAGCGGCGTGGTGCGATTGCCTGGCAGGCCGCCGACGCAATGTTTGTCCATGATCGGCTGGCGGCCCCAGTCGATGCGCTCGCCGACCCGCACCATAGCCTGGGTCAGAGCCGTGACCTCGGATGGGCTCAGGCGGCTGCCCGCGCAGGCGGTGACAAAGGCGGTGAGCTGGATATCGGAATAATAACCCTGGGTAATGTCCTGGAGGATGGCGGCAGCCGCGGCCGCGTTCAGCTCGTTTCCGTACAGCTTGCCGCGGACATGGCTCATGGACTCCACCGGCCGGGTATGGGCAAAGTGGGCCTTGTCGCCGTCCTTGGCGCCGAGCAGGCGCCAGGCGGCTTCCGAGAGTCCGGCTTCCTGGTGCGACAGGAAGTCCTGGGAGACCACATTGAGCGTTGCGATGATGCTGCGTCCGGCGCTGCTGACCCGCACTCGGGACAGGGCGTTGAAGCCCTCCGACTTGCAGACGTCGCAGTCCTGGCGCATGTAGACCACCGGCTCCTGGTGGGTATCGATGCCGAGTCGGCGGAGAGCCCGATCCCGCTGCATGAAGGGG